>NZ_JAPWHT010000687.1:0-3678 GCF_027270795.1 Streptomyces sp. ActVer | reverse complement strand
CTCGGACGCGGCCCGGGCCTGCGGCGGGGCCGCGTCGGCGAGCGCCCGCACGGCCTGCTCGCCTACCCGGCGCAGAGCAACTTCACCGGCGTCCAGCACCCGCTCACCTGGATCGCGGCGGCCCAGGCACGCGGCTACGACGTCCTGCTCGACGCGGCCGCGTACGTACCCGCCAACACTCTCGACCTGAGCCTGTATCACCCCGACTTCACGGTCGTCAGCTGGTACAAGGTCTTCGGTCACCCCACCGGCGTCGGCAGCCTGATCGCCCGCCGGGACGCGCTCGCGAGGCTGCGACGCCCCTGGTTCTCCGGGGGCACCATCTACGCGGTCAGCGCGCAGGCGCAGTGGCACGTCCTCGCGGACGACGAGGCGGCCTTCGAGGACGGCACGGTCAACTTCCTGTCCGTCCCCGACGTGACGGCCGGACTGGAGTGGATCGACAACATCGGCATGGACCGCGTGCACGCCCACGTCACCGCGCTGACCGGTCAACTCCTCGCGGGTCTGTGCCAGTTGCGGCACAGCGACGGCTCGCCGATGGTCAGGACGTACGGTCCCGTCGACCTCGTGGCCCGCGGCGGAACGGTCGCGCTGAACCTGCTGGGTGCCGACGGCCGTGTCATAGACGAACGGGTCGTCACCCGAGACAGCGCCCGGCGCGGGATCTCGCTGCGCACCGGCTGCTTCTGCAATCCGGGCGCGGGCGAGGCGGCGTTCGCCCTGCCTCCGCGCCGACTCCGCTCGGCCGCACGCCGCCAAGTCGCCTCCCTGGAGGAGTACTTGGAGCTGCTGCGCCTGCCGTCGGCGGGCGCCGTCCGGATTTCGCTCGGCCTGTCGTCACAGCCCAGGGACATCGAGACGTTCCTGACGTTCGTACGGGAGACCTACCGGGACCGGGTCCCCGGGGCCGCCGGGCTGGAGGCGAGGGCGGGCTGCTGAGCGATGGACAGGCGTCGGCTCACCTTCCCGCCCGTCCGCGCACCACCCCGTTCCGGCACTTGCGCACCAGCACGGCCCACGTCGCCGCCAGGAACAGCAGGGCGAACCCGGCCAGGATGAGCCAGCCCCGGCTCGCGGGACGGTCGAACGAGTCGCCGTACGAATCCAGCAGCGGCGGTCCCAGCCGGGAGGCACCGTCACGCCAAAGGGACTCCAGGCCGATGCCGCTGCCCAGTGCCTCGAACGCCCAGCGGTTGGTCATCGCCCAGCTGATCGCCTCTCCGGCCCCCGTCATCCTGGGCACCGGCACGAACGCCCCCGAGAACAGCACCTGCGGGAAGCAGAGCAGCGGCAGCATCAGCGTCGCCTGCCCCGGGTCCGTGACGGCGGCGGAGGCGAGCAGCCCGAGGGCGAGCGCGGCCGCCGAGGCCAGCACGCTCGACACGAACAGCGAGACGTACGTGTCCCAGCCCGCGGCAGGCAGCCGGTCCAGGGCGCGCAGCACGGCGAGCAGCAGGGCGTCCGCGGTCGCCAGTACCGGGAGCATGATGGTGAGCTTGGACGCCACGTACGGGCCGATCCGCAGCCCGGCCAGCCATTCGCGGCGAAGCACGGGCAGTTCCGTGCAGATCTGCAGCAGGCCGTACGTCAGCCCGAAGAAGAACGCGCCGAACGCGATCCAGAACATGATCATCGCGGTCGACCCCGGATCCGGGTCCGCCGGATCGAACGCGCCCGCGCGGAACAGCACCGCGAACATCGCCACGATCATCACGGGCGAACCCGCCAGCACGGCGACCGAGAGCCGGTTGTGCAGCAGCAGGGCCGTTCCGCGCCGGGTGAGCAGCGACCACTGGCGTAGGGCGCCGACGCGCGGCCGTGCCTCCGGCCGCTCAGGACGAACCGCGCCGTCCTCGGGCTCCTCGGGCTCTTCAGGGGACACCGCGGCGTCGATGCGCGCGCCGTCGGCGACCGCTTCGTAGACCTCCTCGACCGTGCCGACCCCGAACTCCCGGCACAGGGCGTCCGGTTCACCCGTGTACGCGACCTGTCCGCCCGGGGCCAGGAACACGACGTCGTCGCCGCGGAGGAGGTCCGCGAGGACATGGGTGGTCAGCACGATGGTGGTGCCGCGCTCGGCGAGGGCGCGCAGGGTCCGCAACAGGGCCGCCCCCGTGACCGGATCGAGCCCGGAGGTGGGTTCGTCGAGGAAGAGCGCCCGCGGTCTGGTGAGCAACTCGGCGGCGATGTTTGCCCGTTTGCGTTCGCCGCCGCTCAGTGCGCGGACGGGCGTACCGGCCCGGTGTGCCAGTCCGAGCGTTTCCAGGACCCGGTCGACGGCCGCGGTGACCGACTCGGCGGACGTCCCCGGTGGCATGCGCAAACCTGCCGCATACACCAGCGTCCGGTGCAGCGGGAGGTCGCGGTGCAGGATGTCCTCCTGCGGCACGAACCCGAACTCCGGTCCGGGCGTGCCCGGTTGGGCCCCGCCGTGCAGTACGGAACCTTCGCCGGCCGACCGCAGTCCCGCGAGCGTTTCCAGCAGTACCGTCTTGCCCGCGCCGCTGCTGCCGGCGATCACGACGATCCGCCCGGGCGCGGCATCGAGTGACACGCCGTCGAGCACGCGCCCCGCTCCGCGCACCTCCTGGGTGAGCCGACGCGCCCGGATCCGCAGACCGTCGACCGGAGCGGTGGAAGTGGCAACGGGCGGTCGGGGCCCTGTCGGTATCGGCATGGGGGCAGCATGCCAGGAGACCATGGACTTCAAGCGCGAGCGGGGGCGATGCCGGGCAAGTGCCGGTGCGATATCCGGTGATGGGGTGCATCCGTAGGGCCAAAGCGTCAAATCCCCCCTCTTCAAAGGATCCTTGCTTCTTTTATTGACGGCGGAAAAGAACGGACCTAGGTTCCGGGCATGCGCTCGACTCCTGGTACGGAGGCGTTCCCGGCACACACGCCGGCCGCTGCCCAGATCTTCACCACCGTGCTGTCCCACGGCCCGCTCACCCGGTCGGACATGGCCGGCCGGGCCGGCCTTTCGGCGGCCGCCGTCACGAAGGCGGTCCGGCCGCTGATCGAGGCCGGGTATCTGGTGGAGGACGCGGGAGACGAGGCACGCCCGTCCCTGGGGCGGCCCGCCAACCCCGTACGGGTGGACGGCGGACGGGCCCTGTTCATCGGCGTCAAGATCACCGGCGACGAGATCATCGCCGTACTGACGGACCTGTGCTGCCGGATCCGCGTCGCCCGGCATGTGCCCCTGGACGACCGCGAACCGAAGGCCGTGCTCGCCTCGGTCGCCGCCCTCGCGCAGGAACTGCTCGCGGAGGCCGACGGGTTCGGCGTCCGGGTCCAGGGGCTCGGCGTAGCCGTCTCCGGCGATGTGGACCGTGCCGCCGGAGAGGTGCGCTTCTCGCCCTTCCTGGAATGGCGCGACCTTCCCCTCGCCGAACTCGTGGAGATGACGACCGGACTGCCGGTCACCGTCGACAACGACGTCCGGGCCCTGACCGTCGCCGAGCAGTGGTTCGGCGCGGGCGTCGGCCTCTCCGACTTCGCGGTGGTGACGGTCGGTGCGGGCATCGGCTGCGGCCTGGTCGTGCACGGCAAGGTCGTCTCGGGCGCGCACGGGGTGGCCGGCGAGATCGGGCACGTGGTCATCGACCCGACGGGGCCGCCGTGCCACTGCGGAAACCGCGGGTGCGCCGAGGCCATCGCCGCGGACCCAGCGAT
>NZ_JAPWHT010000686.1:0-3679 GCF_027270795.1 Streptomyces sp. ActVer | reverse complement strand
CGTCCACGTGCCGGCGGGCGCGGTAGGCGATCTGGCGTGCGGCGGCAGGGCTCTTGCCGATCGCGGCCGCGATGTCGTCGTACCCGAACTCGAAGACCTCGCGCAGTACGAAGACGGCGCGTTCGGTCGGTGAGAGGGTCTCGAAGATGTACATGAGGGCCAGCGACAGGTTCTCGGACAGTTCGACGTCCTCGGCCACGTCCGGCGTGGTGAGCAGCGGCTCGGGCAACCAAGGACCTACGTAGGACTCCTTGCGCCGTTTGAGGGTGCGCAGCCGGTTGAGTGCCTGCCGGGTCGTGATCCGCACCAGGTAGGCACGCTGGTCCCGCACCTGCGCCAGGTCTGCCTTGACCCACCGCAGCCAGGTCTCCTGGAGCACGTCCTCGGCGTCCGCCGCGGAACCGAGCATCTCGTAGGCGACGGTGAACAGCAGGTCGCGGTGGGCGACGAAGGCCTCGGTCTCGGGGTCGGTGACGTGGTCGTTCATGTCGTGCGCTTCGCTCTCTCGCGGTCGGCCCAACCTGCCGGAGGCAGGCCGTGGATGTGTACCCGGCCGGAAGTCGGGATATCGCCGGCAGCTCCCCCGCCGATTCGGCCTGACCGGTCGGTCCGGCCGAAGGAGGGGGGCTTGGCGGCTAGGCCGCGCGTCCGGTGCCGGACGGTGTCGTGCGGTGTTCCGGCCGAGGCGTCTCCGGGCGGTCGGTGTCGTCGCCGTGGGCTGTGCGGGGACCCGCCTTGCGTGCCCCGGACACCAACTTGTTGAGGGTGAACTTGCAGGCGATCTCCTTGACGCCTGCTCCCGGCCGCCCGCCGATGTGGAGCGCGTTCACCTTGTCGTTCGGGTAGGAGAACTGGGTGACGCCCTCGTCTCGGCCGAGGCTGAGGCACTGCCCGGCGAACCACATCCGGACGGGAGCGGGTGTCTTCCCCGCGATCCGGCGCAGAATCGTGGCGGCTGCCGCCGGGCCCAGCTGCACGGCGGCCTGGCAGCTCATCCGGAACGGCTGGTCCGTCATCGCCGCCGCGTCCCCGGCGGCGACGATGTGCACGTCGTCCACGCTGGTCAGCGTCGCGTCGGTGAGCAGGCGGCCGTCGGTGTCGGTGCGCAGCCCGCTGCGGGCGGCCAGGTCCGGGACACGGAATCCCGCGGTCCAGATCGTCACCGCGCTGGGCAGCTCGCGGCCGTCGTCGAGCCGTACGGCGTCCTGCGTAACTTCCGTCACCCGCGTACGGGTGCCTTCGAGGACGGTCACACCCAGCCTGGCGAGCCTGCGGGCGACCGCGCGGCGGCCCCGGGCGTGCAGGGAGGGGCCGAGCACGTCGCCCCAGACCAGGGTGACACTGCGGCCCTGTTCCGCGAGCTCGGCGGCGGTCTCCAGGCCGGTCGGGCCCGCCCCGACCACGGTCAGCGGAGCCGTCACGGGGATCGCCGCCAGCGCGGACCGCAGCCGTTCCGCCCCCTCGATGTCCGACACCGAATGAGCGAACTCGGCCGCTCCTGGCACGCCGGGATCCGAGGCGCCGCTGCCCACGGCGTAGACGAGGTAGTCGTACGAGACCGTGCCGCCGCCTGCCAGCGATACCCGGCGCCCGGCAGCGTCGATCCGGGTCGCGGTGTCGACCACCAGGCGGACCTTCCCGCCCAGAACCTCGCCGAAGCTCGCCACCGCGTCGTCGGAGCCGGTCACGAGCTGGTGCAGACGGATCCGCTCGACGAACTCGGGACGTGGGTTGACCAGGGTCACCGACACGCCATCGCGTCGAGCCAGGCGATTGGCCGCCGTCACTCCCCCGTACCCGCCGCCGACGACGACCACCTGAACATTCCCGTTCATCATGTCTCCCTGTGTCTCCCTCGAGTGATGACTCGGCATGGAGACACCGGCCACGCGTCCCGTGTCACAGCTCGCGGATGAGACGTGGCGCACATCGGGCGCGGCGGAGACGCCGTAGCGGCAGACGTCCCTCGACGGGGCCCGACCTGGCGGCACGAGCTCGTCGGGCGGCGATCCGGGCCGCAGTGCAAGGTACCCAGGGGCGGCCCCCGGACCGGCTTCGACCGGTCCCACGGGCGCTGCGATGCTCTTCCGTCTCGCGCGGATCACATGATCTACTCCATCAGGGCCATCAGTGCGGGGCCTGAACTTTCACTGGAACCGACGGACACGACGGAGTGGCCATGCCGACCGGCCCACAACGGTTCTCACAGATCGTCACCGACAAGGCGCATCCCGCGCGGGTCTACGACTGGTTGCTGGGTGGCAAGGACAACTATCCGGTCGACGAGGCCGTGGGTGAACAACTGCCGCCCGAGGCCAGGGACGCGGCGCGGCAGAACCGTCAGTTCATGCACCGGGCGGCCGCCTGGCTCGCCGCGCAGGGCATCGACCAGTTCCTGGACATCGGGACGGGGATCCCCACCGAGCCCAACCTCCATCAGATCGTTCAGGGCATCGTGCCGACGGCGAAGGTCGTCTATGCCGACAACGACCCGATCGTCCTGCGCCATGCCGAGGCGTTGCTGGTCAGCCTGCCCGGAGGAGTCACCGACTACATCGAGGCCGATGTCCGGCAGCCGCAGGGGATCGTCGAGCATGCCCAGCGCATCCTGGACTTCAGCCGCCCCATCGCGCTGTCGCTGATCGCGCTGATGCATTTCGTCCCCGACGAGCAGGACGCGCACGCCATCGTCCGCGACCTGGTCGTCACACTGCCGCCGGGCAGCTACCTGGTGCTCTCGCACGCCGCCTCCGACCTCTATCCCGAACTCGCCGCACAGGTCACCGCCGAGTACGCCAAGGGCGGGATCCGGCTCGGCTTCCGCACCCGTGCCGAGGTGGAGCGCTTCTTCGACGGCCTCGACCTCGTTCCGCCCGGTCTGGTCACCGCGACGGAGTGGGATCCCTCGGGCAAGGAGCAGGAAGCTGAAGGCAGCGGCATCTACGTGGGAGTGGCCCGCACTTCGTGAATCGCGGGGTCTCCGGCGTGGACCCGCCACTCGATCCGCGGTACCGCACGAAAGGCGCGGCGAGCTCTCGCCGGGCCGCCGGCGGCTTCGACGTGACCGGCACAGCCCCAGACGCACCGACGGCACACTCCCGCTGGTCAACGAGCAAGGACGGCTCGGGCAGGCCGGGCCGAACGACGTCGAAGGGGCCCCGTGCATCCTTGCCGTCCGTCCTCGCTGCGGCGCGCCGCTGTGGACCTGCCCCTGACACTCATGGCGTCCGGATCGGCGGTCGGCGCCACCACCGCATCCGCCTCGGGCCACCGGTCCTCGGCAGGGCCGGCCGAGCGCGCATGGTTCACGTCCTGGGCCCAGTCCCAGCAGGAACTGGCCCCGGCTCCCCTGCGTGACCAGTCCGTTCGCATGATCACTCATCTCAGTCAGGGCTGAGGAGCACTGCGGGTCCGGTTCCAGAACACCTTCGGCAGAACGCCGCTCATCGTCGACGCCGCCACCGTCGGCCGAAGCAGCGCAGACGGCCAGGGCGGACCGGCGATCGAAGGTGCCGTCCGTGCCATCGCCTTCGACGGTCGGCGCGAGGTGGTCGTTCCGCCAAGTGGCGAGGTGTGGAGCGACGCCACGGAGCTGGAGACCCGGGCGCAGGACGACGTGGCGGTGTCCCTGTCGACCGCACACCACTGACCGGGCCGTCGGTGGCGCCCGTCCGCGCTT
>NZ_JAPWHT010000685.1:0-3716 GCF_027270795.1 Streptomyces sp. ActVer | reverse complement strand
TCTGCCCACAGCGCCCCCGCCACTGGCTGCCCCCGCCGTTCGACAGCGCTGACCCGATCCCAGAACAGGAGCATGCCGTACGTGGGAAACCGCGCCGACGACGAAGGCACCGACGTCGAGATCTACATCAAACCGCTGACCGACACGGTCCACGCCGACACCCCCACCGATGCGCCCGAGGAGCTCCTGGCCCTGCTCGACAGCCTCGGCTTCGAACGCAAGACGGCGGCGACGGCCGGGCCCGTCTATGTCTGGCACGAGGTCCCCCACCGCCTCACCGAGGCCGAGAAGAAGAGGCTCGCCACCAGCGCCGTTCCCTCACTGCTCGTGGCCGGATACCTGGTCAACATCACCAACGCCGTCTGGGACGCCGCCGCCTATCAGGAGGCCGCAGAGGCAGTGCGCCACCAGCCCGTCGCCGCAGCCGCGCCGCACACCGCGACCGCCTCCGTCATCAGAGCCCACGGCACTCCGGCGACACCTCGTCGGCGATGAGCCACGATCGAAAGGAGTCCCGCTCGTGAGCCTGGCGGACGAGCACGAGGTCGACGTCGAGTTCTATCACCGCGACGGAACGATCTACGTCGATACCCGCACCAGCGCCCCGGAGCAGCTGCTCGTCCTGCTCGACGGCCTCGGGCTCGAACGCCACAGCGACGAGGGCGAGATCTGGCATCAAGTCCCCGACCAGATGGACGAGATCGCCATGAAGGACATGGCCGATCGGGCTGCGTGGCTGCTGACCCGCCACGGCTTCCAGGTCTCCATCGATGCGGGCCTCTTCGGCGGCACCGCCTACCGCGCCGCCCTCGCCCCATCCCCAGCACACCGGCCGGCACCCGCGCCCGCAGCGCCTGCCCCGAGCGCGTCGCGCCCTCGCCGTACGCGCTGACCACCCACCGCGCCGACCCCGCACGGGGGGTCGGCCCAGCCCTCACCTGGAGTACCTGTCACCCGCGAAACCGACCGCACCCCACCGCCCATCACAGCCGACCGCAAGCCGCGCCTGGTCACCGCCCTCTTCCGCCGCTACCTGCGGGCCGTCACCGCCGACAGCCGCAACCGGACCAACCTGCTGGTCGGCGGGCACCCCGAAGCGGCCCTCGACGAAGCCCGGCGCCGGGACATGTTCCCTCTCGTCGACAGCCACCACATCCGCCACCACAACTAGTAGCCCGACCTGGCCCGTTCAGGAGGCCCATGACCAACCCCCCGCCCCTCACCTCGGTACGGCCCGCTGACGACATCGCACGCCAGCTCAGCCAGCTCACACAGCTCTTGGCCCAGTCGCCGCCGCACGAGGCCGCCCAGATTCTCGGCAAGGTCCTCGACTACGACGAGGGCCTGCTCGGACGAGTCACCGACCTGGTCGCCACCGGATCACGCTTCGCCCAGGACCACTCCCAGCGCGGCATCCTGCACCCCGAGGTGTGGCTGGCCCTGGGACGCGCGGCCAACGAACTCGACAGCGTGGGCGAGGACCTCAACGAGCACACCGGCACGATCAAACAGCTCGCCACGTCCGCCACCCCGTCCACCAGCCCGGCTGCGCGGCCCGCCGGATCGGCGATGGTCGTCAGGCGGCACCGGTGAGACAGAACAAGCAGTGGTCCGGATGGGGCGCCGCCGGTCAGCAGGCCCAGCAGCACTACCTCGTCGAGCCCCGCTATCTCGCCGGCGGCGGCGACCTGCGCCACGTCACCGAGTACCTGCGCGCCTCCGGGTGGAAGGACAAGTCCAAGAGCGGCGGCCCCCTCGTCTTCGACAGCCCGGACAAGTCCGTGCGCATCGGATACGACCCGTTCACCCAGCCCGGCAGCTGGACCATCAGCGGGAAGCAGACCGCCAAGCAGGAGGCATGGCACGCCACCTTCGGCCGGCAGACGCCCGTCGAAATCGTCGCCGGTATCACCGACGCCCTGTTCAAGGAGCGCAAGGCGCACGCCCCCAACGTGTGGGAGCCCCTGCAGCAACAGGGCTGGGAGACCGAGCGAGGCCAGCACTTCACCGCCCGCAGCCCGGAAGGCGACGCCTTCGTCCGCTTCCACCAGTCCAGCCCCGGGCAGGCGCACTGGTGGGCCGGTGCTCGCAACGAACACGGCCGTGTGTGGGAGGCGATGTTCACGCCGACCACGCCGATGCATCTGGTGCAGGCATTCAGCACGGCGCTCGCGGACCCGCAGCCCGTGCTGCGGCCCCTCGGCCGCGTCCCGCCCTCCCAGCGGATCCGCACCACCTCCGTGTCCGTCCTACCGTCCCAGCTCGGCGCGTGGCAGCAGGCCCGGATCACCCCCGCCAGTGCGGCCACATGGGCCCGCAACTCCTTCGCCACCAACCGGGCCCGCTCCAGCCCCGGCGCTCGCCCGTACGCGACGTCCGACGGCCGACGCCGCTGACCGGCCTCGGGTGGACACGCCCGCCGCCCTGTCCCCAACTTTCCTCGATGGCAAGGAGGTTCATCACCGATCTGAACTGCGACGACACCCTCACCACAGGGGATATCCACAGGGCTGTCCACAGCCTGGCCCCGCTCACCACCACGTTTCACTCAAGGACGCTGATGCCCAACCCCTCACACCCCAGCTCCGACCAGATCGCGCAGGCGATCGCAACCCTGACCCAGCTCAAGGACTATCTACGCAGCAACCCGCCTGTCACCGACGTGCTGCCGCTGCTGGCTCGCCTCCTCGACGAGGACACCGGCGCCCCCATCCTGCTCGGCGACGTCCTGCGCAACGCCGCGCACCTCGTCTCCCAGCAGGCCGCCAGCACCCAGATCGACGAGATCCGCCTGATCATCGACGGCTCCGGGACGCCGCCCAGGAGGCCACGGACTGGCACGTCCTGCACTGGGACATCCAGCGCGTGGGCGGCCAGGCGTTCGCGCCCGCAGGTCCGCCGACGACTTCGTGACCCGCCCCTACATTGTCAGCAAGGCCGACGCCCCCTGGTCTCGTATCTGGTTCGACACCAGTCCCCGTCATCTCGCCGGGCCCGGCGACCCGCGCCATGTCACCCAGGCGCTGCGGGCCGGCGGCTGGAAGAACTACGCCGACCCCGACTTTCCCCATGTCGTCCTGGCCAGCCCCGACTTCCGCCACACGCTCGTACTCGAACCCGCTGCGGACTCGTACTCTGCCTGGTGGCGGATCTCCTCACAGCGCTGGCACGCGTCGTTCGGCGGCAACACACCCGCCGAGATCATCGCCGGATTCACCGACGCCCTCCTGCACCCCGCCCCGGCCACGGAGCCAGACGTGTGGCCGACCCTGCAAGCGGCGGACTGGACCTACGAGCGCGACGAGCGGGGCAATGAGAGTGCGCGCCATCCGGACGGCATCACCACCATGGAGCGGCGGGCGACGCTGACGAGCGACTACTTCAGCTGGAGCGCCGAAGTCGCGCTCCCCACCGGGCTCGGCGGCCACCAGCGGCTGTGGCACGCGTACTTCGACAACCGCACACCCCGCCACCTGCTCGCCGCCTTCTCCACCGCCCTCACCGACCCCGCGCTCGTGCCGCGCGGCCACTACGACGTCCCGCACTCCCACCTGGTCACCCAGGTGGAACGCGGCGCCCATGGCGAGCAACTGGCCGCCGCCCACGAGGCGCGCCTGAAGGCCATCCGGGCCGCCGCCCGCAAGGCCCGCCGCAGTGGCGCGCCGACCACGCACCCCGTCCCGGCACCCGCCGCCGAGTTGGTCGCTGCTGCGGCC
>NZ_JAPWHT010000684.1:0-3718 GCF_027270795.1 Streptomyces sp. ActVer | reverse complement strand
CCGTACCCCCTCGGCCACCTCGGTCGCGGCCTCCAGCCGCCCCGCGACCCCGCGCCCCAGGACGAGTACGCCCCCGTCGGCGGCCCACACCCGCACGTCGTCCCGCCGCTTGCGGGCCCGGGCGACCCGGGGATGGCCGGGATCGTCGAGTTCCGTCAGCCCCAGCGGCGGCGGGCCCGGCAGCGGCGCCGCGACCGTCAGCAGGTCGATCGTGTCCGTCGTACGCCCCGTACGCTCCATGAACGCCGACAGGAACCGCGGGTTCATGGTCGCGGCGAGCGGATCGCAGTCGGCGGCGGCCAGCGTTTCGCGGACCCACCCGTCCCCCTCGTCGGTGAAGACGACGGAGTGCGCGGTGAAGGCGATGACCCCGGCGTCCCGGTGGGCGTGCTGAGGCACGACCGTCGTACCGCCGTCCGGCGGCGGGAAGACTCCTCGCGCCGCCGCGTCGAGAATGCCCCGCAGAGTGCCGGCCACCGCGCCGCCCCTTTCCTCGCCCGCCACTTGAGTCTCCACCCACTGGAAGGCCCAGACTCCACCCCATGATCGACGACGGCACCGGGCTGCTCACCATCGGGCAGCTCTCCCGGAGCACCGGACTGCCGGTGCGCACCATCCGCACCCGGCTGCGCTTCGGCGTGCCCGACCTGCCCGACGACCCCACGACCGAGCGGGTGGACGCCTGGGTCGAGCTCGCCGCGCTGCTGCAGGACACGGGCTTTCGCGCGCGGATGCGCAGGATGGTCG
This sequence comes from Streptomyces sp. ActVer, assembly GCF_027270795.1. Classification (NCBI taxonomy): domain Bacteria; kingdom Bacillati; phylum Actinomycetota; class Actinomycetes; order Kitasatosporales; family Streptomycetaceae; genus Streptomyces; species Streptomyces sp. ActVer. Next base: position 2,971 of record NZ_JAPWHT010000684.1, on the reverse strand, counting down.
AGTTCAACGCCGCGGACCGGGGGCCCGACGTGCCGGCCGGTACGTCCCTGTGGTTGATGAGCCGCCTGGTGCAGCTGGCCGGTGAGGCACGGGAGCGGGGCCTCGCGCCGGACGACCCGGGGGCCGCCACGGTCCTGACCGAGGTGCTCGGCGACGCCGACAGGGCCGCCGTACTGGAACGCATGGTGTCGGCGAGCCAGGCCGAGCTCGCCCGCTTCCGGGAACTGCCGGCACTCGTACGGGGGACCGAGCCGCTGCCCACGCACCGGGAGGCGTTCGCGTGGGTGGTCGCCGCGCTCCGCGCTCAGCTCGGCAGCTAATCTGACCTCGGCAAGTACGGCACATCAGAAGGGGCGGGTCCGGTGGCGGACATCGAGGAAGCACGCAAGGCGTTCGAGCGCATCGACGTGGACGGGGACGGCTACGTCACCGCCGCCGAGTTCAAGAAGGCCCTGGCCCAGGGCGGAGACTGGAACGTCACCGAGTCGGTGGCCGAGGCCGTGATCGCCTCCCAGGACCTCAACGGCGACAAGCTGCTGTCGTTCGACGAGTTCTGGTCGCACCTGAACAAGTAGCCGAACGCGAGGATCGCGAGGGGCGCTCCCGCCGGACGGGCGGGGGCGCCCCCTCGTCGTACGGTGCGTGCCCCGGCCCCGTGCGATGGGCGCGACGGCGGTTTCCGGACGTTCGAAACGCTGTGCGGCCTTTCGGGTGATGGCCCGGAATAGCCTGCTTGCCCCGGAGGTTGGTGCTCCACATCGGAGTCATCGACCCCTGGAAGGACGCGCGAGTCATGAAGATCGGCATCATCGGAGCGGGCAACATCGGCGGCAACCTCACCCGGCGGCTCACGGCCCTCGGCCATGACGTCTCCGTCGCCAACTCCCGAGGTCCGGCGACCCTCACCGCCTTGGCCGAGGAGACCGGCGCGACGCCCGTCCCGGTCGAGGAGGCGGCACGCGGCGCCGAACTCGTCGTCGTCACGGTCCCCCTGAAGGCGGTCCCGGGCCTGCCGTCCGGGCTCTTCGACGAGGCCGCCGACGGAGCCGTCGTCGTCGACACCGGCAACTACTACCCGCGGCAGCGGGACGGCAAGATCACCGGGATCGAGGACGAGGGCCTGACGGAGAGCCGCTGGACGGCCCAGCAGCTCGGCCACACGGTCGTCAAGGCCTTCAACGGCACGTATGCCCAGGACCTCCTCGACCGCCACCGCCCGGCCGGCGCCCCGGACCGCATCGCCCTCCCGGTGGCCGCCGACGACGCGTCCGCCAAGCAGGTCGTCCGCGACCTCATCGACGAACTCGGCTTCGACACGGTGGACGCGGGCTCCCTCGACGACTCCTGGCGCCAGCAGCCCGGTACCCCGGTCTACGGCCTCCAGGAAGGCGTGGACGCGGTGACGAAGGCCCTGGCGGAGGCGCCGCGGGAGCGCTCGGCGGACTTCCGGGCGTAGGGACACGGCGGCAGCGCTTGGCGGACTTCCTTCCGGGCGCAGGGCTCCGGCGGCAGAGCTTCGGCCCTCCGGCGCTCCGCTCAGACGATCTCCAGGGGCAGGTGCGGCCCGTCCGGCAACTCGACCTCGACCGGGTCACCGGGCCGCACCACGCCACCCGTGACGACGACACTCATGATCCCGGCCCGGAACCGGACGCTCCCGTCCTCGCCCCGCCCGACAACCTGCTTCATCAACCCCTTCTGGAAGCCGTCGATCTGCGCACAGGGATTCCGCAGGCCGGTGACCTCCACGACGGCCTCGTCCCCGACCCGCAACCGGGTTCCGGTCGGCAGCCCGAGCAGATCGATGCCCCGGGTGGTGACGTTCTCGCCGAGCTGCCCGGCCGCGACCTCGAACCCGGCCTCCCGCACCTCGTCGAACAACTCCTCGTGAATGAGGTGCACCTGCCGCAGATTCACCTGAGAAGGATCCTTCTCCATCCGGAACCGGTGCTTCACCGTCACCCCGGAATGCACGTCCCCCTCCACTCCGAGCCCGGCAAGCAACGTAATGCCGTCCCGATTCGGCTTGGAGAACGAATACTCACCACTGCTGCTGACCGCAGCCACTGTCCCGCCCATGCCCGGCAGCCTACGGTGTCGCCCATTCCCGCAGGTCGGCGAGGGTGTCGAACTGTGCCACGTTCTTGTCCAGCGGGTCGTCGGTGTACTGGTGGAAGCGCCACTTCGCCTGGATGCGGGGCTTGCCCGCGGTCACGTAGTCGGCGATCCAGAGACCGTCACCTGCGTACGAGGTGTCGTCGACGTTCAGCCAGTAGTTCCGGTTGCAATAGAGAACGACCCGGTTGTTCGGCCGGAGTTCCTTCACCTTGCGGATGAAGCGGTCCTTTTCGGCGTTGGAGGCGTGGGTGCCGTCGCCCGTTGTTTCCCAGTCGACGGCGAGGATGTCGCCGGCCTTTTCGGGGGCCTTGCCGACGAAGTACTCGGCCTGGGCCGTGAGGTTGCCCGGCCAGAGGAAGTGGTAGAAGCCGACGACGCAGCCGGCGTCACGGGCCCGCTTCGTCTGCGCGCTCAGCTTCGGATTGACGTACGTACGGCCCTCGGTGGCCTTCACGAAGACGAAGGACACGCCTTCGGTGCTGTACGAGGACGACTGGTAGGCGCTGACGTCGATGCCGCGCAGCATGTGGTTCCTCCGTGCGGTGGGGGGACGGGTGCGGGTGTTGCCTGTGGGGGGCAACTTCCTTTGCTCTTCCCCCACTTCGCCCGTCCCACCCTCAGCACTCGATGATGTTCACAGCCAGCCCGCCCCGGGCCGTCTCCTTGTACTTGACGCTCATGTCCGCGCCCGTTTCCTTCATCGTCTTGATGACCTTGTCGAGGGACACCTTGTGGGAGCCGTCGCCGCGCATGGCCATCCTGGCCGCCGTGACGGCCTTGACCGCGGCCATGCCGTTGCGTTCGATGCAGGGGATCTGGACGAGGCCGCCGACCGGGTCGCAGGTGAGGCCGA
>NZ_JAPWHT010000683.1:0-3732 GCF_027270795.1 Streptomyces sp. ActVer | reverse complement strand
TCCGCGATGGCCCGCACGATCGACAGGCCGAGGCCCGCGCCGCTGCCCCGGGTGCCGCGCCGGGAGGTGCCGCGCCGGAACCGCTCGAAGATCACATCGGCGTCCTGCGGCTGCACACCGGGGCCCGAGTCGGCGACGTACAACTCGACGCGGCCGCCGGTGACGCGCGAGCCGATACGGATCGACTGGCCGGGGACGGTGTGCTGCACGGCGTTCTGCGCGAGCTGGACCATCGCCTGGGTGATGCGCTGCGGGTCCAACTGGGCTTCCCCGTCGGCGACTTCGGCCAGTTCCCAGTGGCGGTCGCCGAGGGTGCGGGCCTTGACGAAGACGTCGGCGGTGAGTTCGGCGAGCTGCACCGGCTCGGGGGTGACGAAGTCGGGGCGCTCGGCCTTGGCGAGCAGCAGCAGGTCCTCGACGATGCGGCTCATCCGGTCGAGCTCGTCGGTGACCAGCCGGACGGTCTCCTCGCGCTCGGCCGGATCGTCGCCCATCAGCTCCAGATGGCCGCGCACGATGGTGATGGGGGTGCGCAGCTCGTGACCCGCGTCGTCGACGAACTCGCGCTGGGCCGCGAAGGCACGTTCCAGCCGGTCGAGCATCGCGTTGAAGGTCTCCGCGAGTGCGGCGATGTCGTCGTGGCCGCGGACCGGGATGCGCCGGGCTAGGTCCTGCTCGGTGAGCTGGGCGGCGGCGGTACGCACCAGACGTACCGGCTTGAGGATGCGCCCGGCCACCACCCAGCCGATCCCCGTCGTCATCAGCAGCGCGACTCCGGAGATGGCGAGCAGGATGCGGAACACCTCGTCCACGCGGTCGTGCTCGCGTCCCGGGTGGAAGGCGACCACGAAGGCGGCCTCCGGTTCACCGCCGGAGCGGGCGATGGCGACCTTGGCCCACCGGACGTCCCCGGCGGCGCGTTGCAGCGTGCCGGTGGACCCGGCGGACTCGAAGATCTGCCGGCGGCCGGCCTCGTCCTCGTGCAGGGGAAGTCCCGCGGGGATCTCACGGTCCTGGACGAGCTTCGCCGGGGCCGCGTCCGGGCCGCCCGAGAGCAGCCCCATCAGCTCCTCGTCCGGATCGGCGTACTGCCGCTCCAGGAAGACCTTGAGCAGCCGCCCCGGCTCGGTGAACCGCTCCCCGGTGGCGGGGTCCACCCCCCGCTCCTCGAAGTTCGCGAACTCGCCCGCCTCCTGGGCGAGCAGCCCGCTCACGCGGGAGTCGACGTCCCGCAGGAGGATCGAACGGGTGGTCGTGGCCACGGCGGCGAGGGCGACGGCCATCACGAGCAGCAGCCAGAGCAGGATGCGGACCCGGGCCGAGATCCGCCGGCGCACGGGAACGGGATCGAGAGCGGGACCGGACATGGGTTCGGGGACGGGCTCAGCCGTCGTCCCCGGGTCCGTCGTCATCGTCATCGTCGTCACTCACCGGAGGCCGCGACACGACCTCGTCACTCGGCGTCGGAGTCGGCGTAGGAGAGGCGGTCGACGTGGGCGCAGCGGAGGGCGACCCACTCTCCAACTCCACCTTGGGCGGCACCTTCGGAGACTCCGGACTGTCGGTCAGGGCGTAACTGGTAGCGGCGATCCCCAGAGGAATCACCACCACAGCGGCAAGAGCCGCCATCCGATGAGAGAAAACCATGGCCCGATGCTGCGGGACCCACCGATGCCCCTGGATGAGCGCCGGATGAAGAACTCTTCATCCGGGCCGAGCCCCGTAGGGGGCGAGGGGAACCGCGCGCCCGGCCACAACGAAGCCGCAGCGGGCGAACGGCCTAATTGTCCAGCCCGATGGCAAACGCAGCCTCAAGATCATGCTGAGAGTACGTACGGAACGCCACATGCGTATCCGTCCCCTCCACCCCCGGAATCTTGCTGATCATCCCGGGAATCACATCCGCCAGATCGTCATGCGCCTTCACCCGAACCATGGCAATCAAGTCATACGTGCCGGTCACGGAGAACACCTCACTGACGGAGTCCAGCGCGGCGATCGACTCCGCGATCTCAGGGATCCGGTCCACGCTGGTCTTGATGAGCACGATCGCGGTGATCACGGCTGGTTTTCTCCCTCGGTGGCCCATGGCTGGGTTTTCACCTTACTCAGCCTCACGGCCGGGAGTCTTTTCGGCCGGGGGTCCGGGGGTTGTCCCCCGGGAGAACAGAGCAGCCGTACGTCCATACCGGACCCACGCGTAGAGGAACCCCGCCGAGAACCCCAGCAGATGCGCCAGATACGCCACCGCGGGCCCCTGGGTCGCGCGGCTCGCCGCCATCCACTGGAGGGACACCCAGAAGGGCAGGACCACCCAGGCCGGAAACCGCAGCGGCAGGAAGAAGAGGAACGGAAAGAGACTGGTCACCCGGGCTTTGGGGAACAGGTAGAGGAACGCACCGAGGACCGCGGAGATCGCCCCGGACGCGCCGACCAACGTCTGCGCGGAGTCGGAGTGGGCGGCCGCGTAGCCGAACAGGGCGAGGTAGCCACAGCCCAGATAGAAGAGGGCGAACGCGAAGTGGCCCATCCTCTCCTCGGCCATCGCCCCGAAGACATAGAGGAAGAGCATGTTCCCCAGCAGATGCAGCCAGCTGCCGTGCACGAAGAGGGCGGTGGCCGGAGTGACGGCGGCCCGCGGTGTCCCCTCGAACAGTTCGACGGGCACCACGCCCCAGCGCTCGAAATAGGCCCGCTGTGCGGAAAGGAGCTCGTCGCCGGTGCCGTACGCGGGACTGAGGCCCGAGCCCGGCCCGATCACGAAGACCAGACAGCACAGGGCGATCAGTCCGTAGGTCACCGGAGCGGACTGACCCCGGACCGCCCTGACTGCCCTCTCGACGGGCCTACCCCAGTTGCCGATCATGAGCAGAGCATGACGTAACGGGACCGAACCGCACAGAGCGCCTCGCCGCTCCCGGTGGACGGGCGTCGAGTACCCGCCAGGCCTTAGGGTTACGAGCCACACGCTCCAGGGAACCTGGTGCGGCATGAGGACTCAGGAAAGTGAGCGACTGCAACGATGACGGTACCCCTGCCGACCGCCGAGACCCGGTGGCGCTGCACGCTCTGCGGAAACCTCACGCGATTCGACGTGACGCGTTCGTCGAAGGTCGTCGAGTACGTGCATCTGGACCTGGCCGGGGAACCGAAGATCGAGGAGCGCGAGGTGGTCAGTGAGACCATCGAGTCGGTGCGCTGTCGCTGGTGCAACGCGGTGGATCAGGTGGAACTGGTGGACAGGCCGGGCGCCGGCTCCTGACAGGAGCGGGCCCCGCACGGACGATGGGGTGAAGGATGGTGGAGACCACCACGGGCGGGGAGCCGGACGACGGCGCCGCCGAGGTGCTCGACCGTCCGCTGCCCGACGGCGTGCGCCGCAGGGTCGTACAGATCGTCTCGGACGGTTTCGGCGGCCTGACCGTGGCCGAACTGCCCGTACAGCTGCGGCAGTACGCCCGGTTCGCCCCCAATCGCCGTGCCAAGTTCGCGGGCAACGCGATGGCGGCCGCCCTGGAGACGGACCCACTTTTCAGACAGCGTATCGCCGAGAAGCTCAGAGAGGCCCAGTCTGAGCTGACCGGCGCTCTCGGCTCCGGCTCGCCGCCCCCGGCCGCGGACCCGCTGGACGTGGCGGCCGCGGCCTATGTGCTGCGCCCCCCGGGCTGGGTGAAGCTGGTGACCGCCGCCGGCGAGGAGGCCCTGCGCGCGGACGCCGAGCGCGCCGACGAG
>NZ_JAPWHT010000682.1:0-3733 GCF_027270795.1 Streptomyces sp. ActVer | reverse complement strand
GGTCGTCGACGGGGTGTCGTGGCGAATCCTGGTTCCGGACCTGGTGCCCGCCTGGCAGTGGGTTCGAGCCGGCGGCGACCCGGAACGGGCAGGAGTGGGTACGTCGTCGCGCCGGTGGGTGCACGCGCTCACGGAGGCGGCGGCCGCCCCGGAGCGGGTGGCGGAACTGCCGGTGTGGCAGCAGATCCTGGCCGGGGACGGGCCCGTGCTGGGGGCGAGGGAGCTGGACCGGGCGCTCGATGTCGCGGCCACCGTGGACACGGTGCGTGTCCAGGTGCCGGTGGATGTCACGGAAACCGTGCTGAACCAGCTGCCCGCGGTGTTCCGGGGCGGCGCCGACGGGGGGCTGCTGGCAGGGCTGGCACTGGCGCTGGCCCGCTGGCGCCGGACGCGGGGCCTGCCTGCGGGGTCCTCGACGCTGGTCCGGCTGGAAGGGCACGGGAGGGAAGAGCATCTGGTGCCAGGCGCGGACCTCTCCGGGACGGTCGGCTGGTTCACCGCGATGTACCCGGTGCGCCTGGACCTGGCCGATATCGACGTGGCGGACGCCTTCGCCGGTGGTCCGGCCGCCGGGCGGGCGATCAAGGCAGTCAAGGAGCAACTGCGGGCGGTACCCGATGCCGGCATGGGCTATGGCCTGCTGCGCCACCTCAACCCCGACACCGCTGCCGCGCTGGCCGGGCAGCGGGAACCCCAGATCGGGTTCAACTACCTCGGCCGGACCTCCGGCGCGGACATCCCCGAGGAACTGCGCGGCCTGGGCTGGGGCCCGGACACCACGCACCGGGACCTGGTCGCCGCGCCGGACGGCGACATGCCCGTGCTGTCGGCACTGGAGATCAACGCGGTGGCCACCAACACCCGCCGCGGTGACGCGCTGACCGCCTACTTCGGCTTCCCGACCGGTGTGCTCTCCCGCGACGAGGTGGCTGAACTGGCCGAGCTGTGGGTCCAGGCGCTCACCGCTCTGGCCCGGCACGCCGCGACCCCCGAGGCCGGCGGGCTGACCCCGACCGACGCTCCCCTGGTGTACGTACACCAGGAGGAGATCGAGACCTGGGAGGCCCGGTTCGGCAAGTTGGCCGCGGTGTGGCCTGCGATCCCTGCGCAGTCCGGGCTCCTGTTCCAGTCGATGCTGGCCGGGGCGCAGTTCGACGCCTACCACATGCAGTTGGTGTTCCATCTGTCCGGTGCGGTCGATCCGGAGCGGATGCGCCGGGCCGGGCAGGCACTGCTGGACCGCTACCCCAGCCTCCGCGCGGCGTTCGTCAACCGCGCGGACGGCGATGTGGTGCAGGTGGTGGCGGAGACGGTGACCCTGCCGTGGCAGTACCTCGACCTGACCGCGGCCGGCGAGCCGGAGCGCACCGAGACCTTCGAGCGGCTCCTCGTCAAGGACCGGACCACCCACTTCGAGGTGGACACCCCGCCACTGATCCGGCTGGCACTGGCCGTCCTCGAACCCGACCGGGCCGAACTCGTGCTGACCGCCCACCACGTGCTCTTCGACGGCTGGTCCACCCCCTTGCTCATGAGGGACCTGCTGCTGCTCTACGCCTCCAACGGCGACCCGGCCGGTCTGCCCGCGATCCCCGACTACGGCGACTTCCTGTCCTGGCTCGCCCGGCATGACCACCAGGAATCCGCACGCGTGTGGGCGGCCGAACTCGACGGCGTGCAGGAGCCCACTCTGCTCGTGCCGAACACAGGGACCAGGCACGATTCCGCGGGCATCGGAAACCTCGAAGTGGCATTCGAGGACAAGCACGGCCTGTCGCGCCTGGCCGCACGGCTCGGTGTCACGCTCAACACCCTCGTGCAGGGCGCCTGGGCCGTGCTCCTGGCGAACCTGACCGGGCAGTCCGACATCCTCTTCGGCGCCACCGTGTCCGGCCGCCCGCCGACGGTGAAGGACGTCGACGACATGGTCGGGCTGTTCATCAACACCGTCCCCGTACGGGTGCACTGCGAACGGCAGGAGACCTTCGCCGACCTGCTCACCGACTTGCAGGCCCGACAGGCGCCCTTGCTCGACCATCACCACCACAGCCTCGCGGAGATCCAACAGGCCGCTGGGCTGAGCACACTGTTCGACACACTCGTCGTGTTCGAGTCATTCCCCGTCGACCGGGAAGCCATCGGCGAGGCCAACTCCTCAGCCGGTGTGGCCATCACCGGGCTGCGCCCCCTTGCGGGCACGCACTACCCGGTCATCCTGGCCGCCGGGACCGATCCACAGCTGCAGATGGCCCTGCAGTACCAGCAGGACCTCCTGGACCACGACGCGGCGGCCGACATCGCCGACCGGTTCGTGCGCGTGCTGCGGCAAGTGGTCGCCGATCCGTCGGTGCCGGTCGGGGCGATCGAGGTGCTGGCGGAGGAGGAGCGTGACTGGCTGGTGCGGCGGGTCAACGACACCGCGCATCCGATGATGGAATCGGGCACGCTGCCGACGGCGTTCGAGGCTCAGGTGAAGCGGACTCCGGACGCGGTCGCCGTGACAGCCGAAGACGAGACAGTGACCTACGGGGAGTTCAACCGGCGTGCCAACCAGCTGGCGCACTGGCTGGTTGCACAGGGCGCAGGCCCCGAGCAGCTGGTGGCCGTGCGTATGCCTCGCTCCGTCGATCTGCTGGTGGCGATCTACGCCGTGGTCAAGTCTGGTGCGGCCTATGTGCCGGTCGATATCGACCTGCCCGAGGAGCGGGTGCGCCATGTGCTCGACAGTGCGAAGCCGCTGCTGCTGCTCGACGAGGCGCTTCCGGATGTGTCCGGGTACTCGGAGACGAACCCGGAGGGCGTGCTGGTGCCGGACAACGCCGCGTATGTCATCTTCACTTCCGGGTCCACGGGTGGTCCGAAGGGTGTGCAGGTGTCGCACCGGTCGATCATGAACCGGATCACGTGGGGTCTGGAGCACTTCGGCGTCACGGTCGAGGACCGGATGCTGGTGAGCACGTCGGCGAGCTTCGACGTGTCGGTGCCCGAGCTGTTCGCGCCGCTGCAGGTGGGTGCGGCTGTGGTCATCGCGCGTCCGGACGGACGCCGGGATCCGGCGTACCTGGCGGAGTTGATACGGCGGGAGCGGGTGACCGGCGCGGACTTCGTGCCTTCGCTGCTGGAGGCGTTCGTCGCCGAGTCCTCGGCGCAGGAGTGTACGAGTCTGCGCTGGATCGAGGTCGCGGGCGAGGTCTTCCCGGCCGCACTGGCCAACAAGGTCACCAACCTGCTGCCTGACTGCGGCGTGCACAACATGTACGGGCCCACTGAGGCGTCGGTGGAGGTCACCGGCTGGCAGCACGTGCCGGGCGCGGAGCGGGTGCCGATCGGCACGCCGATCTGGAACGCGCAGGTGTACGTACTGGATTCGGCGTTGCGTCCTGTCGCGCCCGGTGTCGTGGGTGAGCTGTACCTGGCTGGTGTTGGTCTGGCGCGGGGTTACCTCGGGCGGACGGCGTTGACTTCGGAGCGGTTCGTGGCCTGTCCCTTCGGTGGGCCCGGTGCGCGGATGTACCGCTCGGGGGATTTGGTGCGGTGGAACAAGGACGGTCAGGTCGAGTACATCGGCCGCACCGACGACCAGGTGAAGATCCGTGGGTTCCGCATCGAGCTGGGCGAGATCGAGCATGCGCTCAACGGGCACCCCGGCGTGGCGCAGGCGGCGGTCGTGGATGGAGGCCGGCCGCGGTCCGCTCCGCGCCCGCGCGCAGCTCCTCGAAGGTGAGCGTGCGGT
>NZ_JAPWHT010000681.1:0-3793 GCF_027270795.1 Streptomyces sp. ActVer | reverse complement strand
GGGGCCGGCGGCGGGCCGCGTCCGGCGCGCGAGACGGAGGGCCGACGACGGGGCGCGAGGCAATAGGGTTGGAGGCGCCTGCATCTCCCCGGCGCCGGACAGGGCGGGGGAGGTATCCCCCATCGCTCCGCCGTACGCAAGGGCGGCGCCGTGCCGAGGAGTCAACTGCCGTGTCGGACCCGATGCGCCCGCCCGTCTCCCACCACCGCCCTCAGCCGACGGCGCCGCGCTCGGACCCCTCACGCCCCCGCGCCTCTCTCCGTACCGCCGTGGTCTGGGACGTTCTGAAGGACGCCCTCGACCGCCGGGTCAAGGCCGCGGGCCGGGAGTCGCTGGACGTCCTCGACACCGGAGGCGGCAGCGGCAACTTCGCGGTGCCCGTCGCCCGCCTCGGCCATCGCGTCACCGTCGTGGACCCCAGCCCGAACGCGCTGTTCGCGCTGGAGCGCCGGGCCGCCGAGGCCGGCGTCGCCGACCGCGTCCAGGGAGTCCAGGGTGACGCCCACGGCCTCTTCGACGTCGTCGAGCGCGGCGGCTACGACGCGGTGCTCTGCCATGGCGTTCTGGAGTACGTGGACGACCCCGCCGAGGGTCTCCGCAACGCGGTCGGGGCACTGCGTCCCGAGGGCGTGCTCAGCCTGCTCGCCGCCGGTCTCGGAGGCGCGGTGCTCGCGCGCGCCCTCGCCGGCCACTTCACGGAGGCCCGGCACGCCCTCGGTGACCCGGACGGCCGCTGGGGCGAGGGTGATCCCGTACCGCGGCGCTTCACGGCCGACCAGCTCACCGCTCTGGTCGAGGGCGCGGGCCTGCGCGTCGGTGCCGTGCACGGCGTCCGGGTCTTCGCGGACCTGGTACCCGGCGTCCTCGTGGACACCGAACCGGGGGCCCTGGACGCCCTGCTCAAGCTGGAGGCCGCGGCGGCCGAACTCGCCGCCTTCCACTCCGTGGCGACGCAGCTCCATGTGCTCGGTGAGACTCGCGAGTCCACCGAGACCTGAGCCGCCTCCCGTGAGGGAGCTGTGGAGGCGCGCCGCTGATCAGGGGCGCGACGGCAGATGGAGTACGCCACAGGCCCCCCGATCGGGCGCTCGGAGCCGTATGATCGAGGGAGACCGTCCGGCATGACGGGCCGGTCGCTGGGGAATCTACGCCTCAGTGGATCGGAACGCCATGGCGGGTTCCGGTTGGCGAATTGGCGCAGAGGGGCGGGTTTCACGGGGGCGATTCCCTGCCTATCCTGAAGGGGACCCCCGGTCGCCCCGGCGACTGCACGATGAGGAGGACGCCGTGCCGCTCTCGGAGCACGAGCAGCGAATGCTCGAGCAGATGGAGCGAGCGCTGTACGCCGAAGATCCCAAGTTCGCGACAGCGCTTGAGGGAAGCGGGCTGCGTACGTACACCCGGCGACGGGTCTACCAGGCGGTCGCCGGCTTCCTCGTAGGTATCGCGCTCCTCATGGCCGGAATGGTCGCACAGCAGATTTGGGTCAGCGTGGTGGGTTTTCTCGTCATGCTGGGCTGCGCGGTGCTCGCCGTAACCGGTTGGCGCAAGGCCCCCAAGCCGGGCGAACAGCCCGCCGCGGGTGCGCCGGGCGCTCCGCAGGCCCGTCGTCAGGGCCGGCAGCGGCGCTCCATGATGGATCGCATCGAACAGCGCTGGCAGAAGCGCCGTGACGAAGGCGGCCAGTAGCCTCCGGGCGCGGGCCGAAGACGTACGCACGTAAGGGGTGACCACCTTGGGGTGGCCGCCCCTTCAGCGTGCCCTGCCGCAGCCGGGACCCAGAGCCTGACCCCGGCTCCACCGTCCACGATCCTGCCGCTCCGGGCCCCGCCGCCCCCGGCCCCGCTCGCGGAGACGGTGAACGAGGCGGGCTGAGCCGTATCCGAAGCCGTGTCCCGCCGACGCGGCAGCAAAGAACGAAGAGCACGCGAAACGGAAGCCGCACGCCGCGCAGCGAAAGCCGGAAGGGGGCCTACCCGAACCGGGTAGGCCCCCTTCCGGCTTTCCGAGCCGGACGGCCTCAGCCGCTGCCCTGCCCCGACGGGCGTCCCGACGGGCGGCGCACGAGCGCCGTCCAGCGGGCCGTGGCCCGGGACTTCAGCGCGATCCAGCCCTCGGACGCCGCCCACGCCACCCGTACGGCCGAGCGTGGTGCGAGCAGTGCGCGCAGGCGCGTACCGCGGCTGACCGTGGCGTGCAGGCCCGCCGTCATCCGGCGTACGTCATCGGCGAGACCGGCGGTCGGCCGGGGACGTGGCGCGTACAGGACCTGCTCCACCGCGTCGGCGACCCGGTGTACGCAGGCCGCGGCATCCGGTTCGAGATGCCCGATGCGGACGATCCGTGCCGCCGCCTTGCGGGGCGTCTGGGAGTCGTCCGGCGCGATACCGAAGTCCCATGCCGTATCGGTCACCTCCTGCCAGGCCGCCAGAGTGGCGGCCGCGGCATCCGCCTCGGTGCGTCCGCGCGAGCCGAGCCGCACGAACCTGGCCCGCATCCGCCACAGCATCGGCAGCAGCGGCACCGCGAGCACGGCGAGCCCCGCCAGGGTGAACCCGAGGATCGCGAACCACGGCGGTCCGTCGTCCGTCGATCCGAACGCCGCCTGCGGAGACTCGCTGCCGCAGGGCTGCTCCAGCTTCTTCTCCGCCGCCGTGCAGCTTTCGCTGCTCGACGGTTCGGCGGACGGCGCCGAGGACGAGGAGCGCGAGGGGAGGTCCGGGTTGGGGAGCGTGTTGCCCGGCGTGTCCGTGCGGGTGTACTCCGGAACCGTGCCCCGGCCGGGCGTCGGCTCGAAGCGGGTCCAGCCCACGCCCTCGAAGTACAGCTCGGGCCAGGCGTGCGCGTCCCGCAGGCCCACCGAGTTCGTGCCGTCGGCCTGCGGCGAACCCGGCGTGAAGCCCACCGCGACGCGGGCCGGGATGCCCAGCGTGCGGGCCATCGAGGCCATCGCGAAGGAGAAGTGGACGCAGAAGCCCTCCTTTTCCCTCAGGAAGCGCGCTATCGCCTGGGACCCAGTGCCGACCTGCACCTCCGTGTCGTACGTGAAGCCGCCGTCCACGGCGAACCAGTCCTGGAGCTTCACCGCACGCTCGTAGTTGTTGGCCAAGCCGGCCGTGAGCTCCCGTGCCGTCTCCGCCACCACCGGAGGCAGTGACTCCGGTACCTCGGTGAACTCGCGCTTCAGCGCCGCAGGAGCCTCCGGCGCGTTGGCGAGCTGCTCCGCGGTGGGCTGCACGATCAGGCTCTTGACCGTGTACTCCAAGCCTCGCGTGGTCTGCCCGTGGTCGCCGACGAGCGTGCGGCCCACGGGTTCGTACCGCCACTTGCCCTTGATCCCCACCGCGCTGGCGGCGTAGGGCATGGGCAGCCAGTCCTGCGCGTACCAGTCGGCCGCGGAGATCCTCGTCTGGATCTCGGTGCGTCGGACGTCGGCACCGAGGCCCAGCGGCGTCGGGAACGACTCCGGTACATCCTCGACACTCCGCTTGGCCGGTTTCCACGCCGTGCCGTCGAACTCGTCGAGCGCGACGATCCGCAGATAGAGGTCCTTTGTCTCCTCGGAGTTGGTGCGGTACGACATGACCTCGCGGTCCTCGTCCACGTTCAGGCTGTCGCGGAGCGAGACCAGCGGGTTCACCGCGGAGATCGTGCCGCCGCCGCCCGAGCCCGTGCCGACGCCGGTCCCGGTGCCGTCCAGCAGCCCGCCGTCGAGCGCGGGCAGGGCGAGCGGCACCACCAGGGCGATGCCGAGCGCCACGGCACCGATGCGCCGCCCCGTGCGGATCGGCGC
>NZ_JAPWHT010000680.1:0-3799 GCF_027270795.1 Streptomyces sp. ActVer | reverse complement strand
CCGCGATGGCCATGGCGATGGCGACGCGCTGCTGCTGGCCGCCGGAGAGTTCGTGCGGGTAGCGGCGGGCGAGTTCGGCGGGGCGGGGCAGTCGGACCTGTTGGAGGAGGTCCACGACGGGGACGTCTCCGCCCGCCTCCGCGATCTGCCGTCCGATCCGCATGGAGGGGGTGAGCGCGTGCCCCGCGTTCTGCGCGACCATGGCGACGGTCCCTCCCCGCAGGCGCCTCAACTCCCTTGCGGGCAGGGCGAACACGTCAGCCCCGTCGACCCGCACCGAACCGCCCGTCACACGCGAACCGTGCCGCAAGTGCCCCAGCAGCGTCGCTGCCACGGTCGACTTGCCACTGCCGGACTCACCGACCAGCGCGTGGGTCTGCCCAGGCAGCACGTCGAGGGACACTTCACACACCACGGGCACATCGCGTCCGCCGGAGCCACCCGAGCGATAGGCCACCGACAGCTCGGTGACGGAGACGATCGCGGTCATCAGGACCCCTCCCTGATCCGGTCGACGCCCCACGCCTTGGACAGGCCGTCGGCGGCGAGGTTGAGCCCGACCACGAGGGTGGCCAGGGCGATGATCGGTGCGAGGCTCGCCATCGGGACGACGGTGATGGCGGTGCGGTTCTCCGCGACCATCAGGCCCCAGTCCGGGGTGGGCGGATCGGCGCCGAAACCGAGGAAGGACAGCGAGGAGATCAGCAGCACGACCCATGAGGCCCGCATGGCGAACTCGACGCAGACGACGTCGGTGATGTTCGGCAGGATCTCGCGCCGCAGGATCGCCCAGGTGGACTCGCCCCTGGCGCGCGCCGCGGTCACGTAGTCGGCGGGTACGACCGCCAGCGCGGCGCCCCGCACGACGCGTACGACCTGGGGGACGTACACGACGGCGATCGCGAGGACGATGACCGAGGGGCCGGTGCCGAGTGCGGTGACGATGACCAGCAGCGCCAGGACCGACGGCACGGACAGGACGGCGTCGAGGATCCGGCCCAGTACGTCGTCGAACCAGCCGCCGCGCAGGGCCGCGGCGCATCCCACGACCGTGCCGATCAGCAGGGTCACGAGAGTGGCGGCGACGGAGACGCCGAGGGCGTAGCGGCCGCCGTACAGGACGCGTGCCAGGACGTCACGGCCGTACTGGTCGGTGCCCGCCCAGTGCTCCCAGCTCGGCCCGAGCAGCGCCTGGTCGGCGTTGTTGGCGATGGGGTCGTAGGAGGTGAGGACCGGCGCCAGGAGCGCGATCAGGACGTGGACGGCGACGATGGCGAGGCCGATGGTGGCCGCCCGCGAGGAGCGCACCGTGCGCCAGGCGCGGGCCGCCGCGGAGGGTGGTGCGACGGGGACGGCGGGTGCCGGCGCCGGGGTGTCGAGGGTGGTCATCGGGTCCTCCCGCGCGTACGGAGCTTGGGGTTGAGGGCCATGGCGCCGAGGTCGGCGGCGAGGTTGCAGACGACGTACACGACCGCGCTGATCAGGGCGATGGCCTGGATGACGGGCAGGTCCCGGTTCTGCACCGAGGCGAGCATCAGCTTGCCGATGCCCGGGTAGTTGAAGACGTTCTCGACGACCGCGACGCCGCCGGCCAGCCACGCGACGTTCAGCGCGATGACGTGCAGCGTCGGGAGCAGCGCGCTGGGCAGCGCGTGCCGGGTGACGACCCGCCAGGTCGACAGGCCCTTGAGGCGGGCCGTGGTGACGTATTCGGTCGCCATGACGTCGATGACGGACGTGCGGGCCATCCGGACGATGTACGCGGCCATGACGACGGCGAGCGCGAGGGCCGGAAGCCATACGGCGGGCATGAGTTGGCCGACGCTCGCCTCGGGGCCGTACAGGACGACCGCCGGGAACCACGGCAGGGCGACGGAGAAGCAGAGCACCAGGACGGTGGCGACGACGAACTCGGGGACGCCCATCCCGACCAGGCTGACGGTGGAGATCAGGTGGTCCGGCCAGCGGTCGCGGTACAGGCCCGCGAGGATGCCGAGGACGATCGAGCCGGTGACGGCGAAGAGGACGGTCACCAGGGCGATGAGCGCGGAGTTGCCGAGGTACAGGCCGACTTCGCCGCCGACCGCCTTGCCGGACACGAGGGAGAGGCCGAAGTCGCCGTGCAGCGCGCCGCCGATCCAGTCGATGTACCGCTCCCAGGCGGGCTGGTCGAGTTTCAGTTTCTCGCGCAGGGCGGAGACGGCGTCCGGGGTCGCGTCCTTGCCGAGGACCTGGGTGGCGACGTCGCCGGGCAGGGCCTGTACGGCGAGGAAGACGAGGACGGAGGAGAGGAACAGCGTGCCCACGGCGGCTCCCGCCCTGCGGGCGATGAAGGAGAACATGCTCAGGCCCCCTTCAGGCCGATGCCGAGGTAGTCGAACTCGAAGCCGTGCTCGGCGTATCCACGTACCTTGCGCGAGATACCGACGAGCCGGTCGGCGAACATCGGGGTCATCGCCCCGCCCTTCTCGATGACGAAGGTCTGCGCCTCGCCGTACAGTTCGCGCCGCCGCTCGTCGTCGGTCTCCTGCCGGGCCCGGTCGAGCAGCGCGTCGAACGCCTTGTCCGACCAGGCGGTCTCGTTGTACGAGGAGCCGCTGCGGAAGACCTGGGTGAAGAGCTGGTCGACGGGTCTGCCGGTGTACCAGTAGGTGGCCATGAGCGGCTTCTTCATCCAGATCTGCGTGTAGTACGAGTCCGCCGAGGCCGTCTTCACCCGGATCCGGATCCCGGCCCGCTTGGCCGAGTCCTGGTAGGCGAGCGCCATGGGCGTGAAGACCGGGTCGTACGAGGACGTGTAGAGGTCGACGGTGAGGCCCTCGTGGCCCGCCTTCTTCAGCAGGTGCCGGGCCTGTTCCGGGTCGTGCTTGGGGTGCGCGGTGATGTGGGCGGGGTCGCTCGGCGGCACCGGGTTGTCCCAGCCGGCCGTGCCCGCGCCCTGCAGCGCGACCTTCACGACGTGTTCCGGGTCGTAGGCGAGCTTCATCGCCTGCCGGACACGTACGTCGGTGAAGGGCTTCTCCGTCGTCAGCATCGGCAGCACGTACCACTGGGCGTTCTCGACGCGGGCGATCGTGGCGCGGTCGGAGGCGGCTACGACACGGGCGGTCGCGAAGTCCAGGTTGGTCTGCGAGAGGAGGTCGACCTGGCCTGCCAGCAGGGCGTTCGAGCGGGCCGACATGTCGGCGACGGAGTAGAAGTCGATGGCGTCCAGGACCGGGCGGCCCGCCCAGTGGTCCTCGTACGCGGTGATGCGGCCCGGGCCCGCGGGCGCGAACGACTCCAGCTTGAAGGGGCCGGTGCCGATGCCCGTGCGGCCGATGCCGCGGGCGCTGCCGTCGGGGATGACGTAGCAGTTGTAGTGCGTGAGGAGGCTCGGGAACTCCGCGTTGGGGGTCTTGAGCGGCACCACGAGCGTGCGGGCGTCGGGAGTCCGCAGTTTCCCCGGGTCGATGAGCGGGGCGAGGACGGCCGCCTGCGGGGACGCGGTCTCCTTGGCGAGGATGTGGCGCAGCGTGTACGCGGCGTCGGCGGAGGTGAGTTTCCGGCCGTCGTGGAAGGTGACGCCCGCGCGGAGGCGGAAGGTCCAGGTGCGGGCCTTGGCGTCCGGCTCCCAGGACTCGGCGAGGTCGGGGACCAGGTCGCCGTTGGCGCTGACGCGGACCAGGCGGTTGTAGAGGGCGCCCAGGTACTCGTACGCGGACAGGGCGCTCGCCGGGTCGAGGGTCTCGGCGTCGGAGGCGGGCGGCCGGGCGATGCGGAGGGTGCCGCCGCGGTCGGGGCTGCCGCCCATCGCGTC
>NZ_JAPWHT010000067.1:0-31986 GCF_027270795.1 Streptomyces sp. ActVer | reverse complement strand
CGACCGACGCACCTACAAAGCCACCCTCAGCATCAACATCTTGACGCCGACGATCAGCCCGTAACTTCACGGCCTTGACCCTTAGCCCGGCTCCCTGCTGGTCGAACTCGTCGGCCAGCTCGGTGCCGTACTTCACGTAGTCGGCGCGAGTGGCCCCCGGGTAGGGGGCGCACCGGTCGTCGAAGAAGGCGGTGTCGAACTTGAAGCCAGCGACCCCCAACTCGTTGGTCTGGGCCTTGAGATCGTCGGTGTACCACTGCCGTGCGGCCGGGTTCGCCAGGTCGATCAGCCCGGTCTGCCGGCCGTTCCACCAGGTGAAGAGGCAGGACTTGGCCGGGTCGGACGGGTCCTTCAGCAGATAGCCGTTGTCGACGGCCTCGGAGAAGTTGGCGGCAGTCTCGGGCATGTACAGGCCGGTCCACATGCCGAGGTCGAAGCCGAGGCGGTCGAGTTGCTCGGACAGGGCGGGCAGGCCGGGGAAGCGTTCGCCGAAGTCGGCGGCGATCACGCTCTCCTCGATCTGCACCGCGTGCCCGCCGAGCCCGGCGCCGGCCAGCGCGCGGGCCCAGGCGAGGACGTTCTCCTGGTTCTGCTCGCCGTAGAGCTGGGCCCAGGAATTCCACAGCGGGGTGGCGTACTGCTCGTAGGAGGTGTCGGAGCGCTCGGGCTTGCCGACCAGCGCGATGTGGTCGCGGTACACCTCGGCGGGGTTGTCCTCGACGAACACCGTGGAGGCGGCGGGTCGGGCCCCAGTGACGGTGAACTCACCGAGTCCGTTGCCACCGGAGTTGATCCGCACGTCCATCGGGTCGTTCGTGTCCGCCCGCAGCCCGGTGGCGCTGGAGGTGTACCAGAAGGGGGAGACCACCTGGTACGACGCCGGGCTGAACCCGCTGTCCACCAGTTGCCCGGAGTCCAGCGGCCACGGCTGGACCGTCTGGTCGCTGTTCTCGCCGTGCCCGTACCAGTGCCCGGCGCTGTTCAGGTCGTACGCCGTGCTGAGCGCGTCCGCCTGTGCGCCCGAAAGGGACCATTTCATGTCGTACCGGTCGGAGCGCAGGGTGATCCGCAGATCTACGGTGGCCCCCGGCAGGTCGGTGGCGGCGGTGACGCGCAGAGTGTTGCCGTCACGGGTGCTTCCGGTGACCTCCCGGACGATGTGCCAGTCGCCGCCGATCCGGAACCGGAACGCCCCGGGCGCGGTGGCCAGGACGGTCCGGCCCGCCCGCACGGTGGTGACGGCCAACCGGTCCGTGGCGACGCGCAGTTCATAGGCGGGTGTCGCGAAGGTGAGCGGCCCGGAGTCGGCTGCCGCCGGGGCCGTGCCGAGCAGCGGGGCGGCCAGGATCAGTGCCGCCGAGCCGGAGCGGACAGTTCGCGTCCCGATGGTGGGCATCAGGCACCGCCGCCGCAGGTCAGCTTGGCGTCGGCCCAGTCGGCGTGGTCCGTGGAGACATCGCCGTCGCCGTCGACCAACAGGTCGAGCCAGCGGGCGCCGGTCACGTCCACGTCGACCGCGGCGCCGCCGTCGGAGCCGTACAGCACCGGGCTGTCGAACAGGGAGCGGCCGTCGGCGATCACCTCGAAGGAGACGCTGCCGTTGTCGCCGACCTCGTCGTCCACCCCGGCGGTCGCGGTGAAGCGGGTGCAGCCGCCGCCGAAGTAGACCCGGATCTGGCTGTTCGCGTGCACGCCGAGGCCCTTGGCGTAGGTGGTGCCGCCGATACTCAAAGGACGACCGTCGCCGGCCGCGGACTCCCCGTTGGAGGCGTCCTTCTCCACCGGGCCCCAGCCGTTGACCGCCTTGACCAGGGTCAGATCGCTCACATAGGCGTCGGCGGACAGCCCTGGCGGTGGCACCTGCACGGCCCGTACCCCGGTGACCATGCCCGGACGGCCGGGTTGCGTGAGCGTGGCGGTTGCGGACAGGACGGCGTAGTGGACCGGGTCGCCGGGCGGGGTCACGGTGTAGGCCGCGGTCACCGTGTCGCCAGGCCGGATCCGGTCGAAGCGGGTGGTGTCGTCGGTGGTCGCGGTCCAGCCGTCCGGGACCTTCAGCGCCAGCTCGGCGTTCCGGGCGGCCGGCGCGTCCTTCGGCACGCTGAGGGTGACGGGAACCTCGGTGGCGGTACCGGTGCTCAGGAACGGCTCCGCGTCGACGGTGACACGGGCGCCCGCGGTCGGCATGGCATAGGTCTTGGCGTCGTACGACGGCGCGGCCACCGTACCGACCTTGATCCCGCCGGCCGTGGCACCGAGATCGACGAGCTTGGCGGATCCCGGGCCCGCGCCGGCCTCCGTGGACCACACGGCCAGGGCGATGGTGTTCGTGCCCTGCTCGCGCAGAATGCCCTTGGGGATGACGAACCGTGTCTGCGGTCCGGTGTCCGGCAGGTAGCGTCCGATCAGCCAGCCGTTGACGAAGATCTGGGCGCGGTAGCCGGTGCTGCCGCCGTCCGCTTCGGCGAGATCGAGTGCGATCGCGTTGTCCTGGCCCTGCGGCAGGTCGAGCCGGGCGGAGGTGCGGTACCAGCGCACGCCGGTCCCGCTCTTCGCGCTCTGTCCGGTGAGGGTGGTGTTCTTCCAGCTGCCGTCGGGATAACCGGCGAGGGACCAGCCGGCCCGCTCCCCGTACAGCCCGCCGTTGTTGTCCGGGCCCCGGGCGGTGTCGACCGGGTCCTCGCCACCCCGGCTGCCCTGGATCTTCCAGGTGAGGGTGGAGGCCCCGCCGATCACCTCGGCGCCGAGCAGGCCGCGCGGCTCCTTGGAGTAGTCGTGGCCCCATTCCTCGTTGTGGCCCGCGTTCTCGACGAGGACGGAGAGGACGTTGTCCGCGCTGTCTCCGCCGGCCTTCAGCGTGCCCGCCGGGATGTCGAAGGTGTGCGCGCCGTCGCCGGAGGAGCCGAGGTAGCGGCCGTTGAGCCAGACGGCGTACTGGCCCGTCGGGCCGGTGTTGGCGTTCAGCGCGAGCGCGGTCGCCCGGCCCGTGGTCTTGAACCGGCCGCGGTACCAGACGTTTCCGTGGTGGTAGCCGTACTCGTCCATCGCGAGGACCGGTAATGCCCCGGCCAGTTCCGGGTTGTTGGCGGTGAGGTGGCCGGCCGTGGTCCAGGTGGAGTCGTCGAAGCCGGGAACGGCCTCCGGTGCCTCCTCCTTGTACTTCCACGTCGTCAGCGCGGGCAGCACTACCGGGCGCGGCGCCTGAGTGACGGTGACCTTGCGGCCGTTCCAGGTCACCTTCTCGGCGTCCGCGATGACCTCGATCTTCGCGGCCTTGGTGGAGTCGCCGGTGAGCTTCAGGGTGTCGCCCGCCTGTTCGGCCGTACGGACGAGGGACGGCCCGCGTACAAGGACCGGTCCCGCGGCGGTCTCCTGCCGCCACCACTGGGCGGTCTCAGCGGTGTCGGCGATCAGCAGTTCCATGCCGTTCACCAGCACCCGGGCCAGCCCCTTGTGCGTGTAGTTGAGCCGCAGGTCGCCGCGTTCGGCATCCCAGGTGGTGGTGACATCGCCGTCGAGGACGGTGACCTCGGGCCGCTCGGCGTACCTCAGTACGGTCTCGCCGGCCTCGCCCTCACGCCCGTACAGCAGCGCCACGTCCCGGTCGCCGATCCGGGCATGCGTCATGATCTCCGAGGTGGAGTAGACGAGCCGCTGGCTCTCGCTCAAGTCGTAGCCCGCAACGAGGAGTTTGGCGTCCCGGCCGTCGACGGTGATCGCGCCCTGCTGCGGCACACGCGGGTACTCGCCGTCCGCACCCTTCAGCGACAGGGTGGTCTCATCCTTGTCCTTCACCCGGGTGTCGGCATGCCGGACGGTGAAGAACTGGGTGCCGTCGTCGGGATTGACGCGCCGGTCGATGCGCAGGGCGTCGTCGGACGGGGCCGGAGCCTCGGCCTTGTCGGTGCGCGCCAGCGAGGTGACGGAATTGACCATGTACCCGAGGCGCTTGAACTCCTGGTACTTGTCCGTCAGTTGGCGGGACTCGTTGATCGGGGCCCCGTAGTCGTACGACGTGTAGACCGCGTTGGGGTCGGCGAGCCAGCCCCAGTTGGTGCCGCCGTACGTCATGTAGAAGGACTGACCGCTCACACCGGCGGCGATGTTCATCTTGCTGAACACCCGGGTGAAGTCGGTGCCCGTGAGCTTCGCGCAGTCCTGGTATCCGGTGCCGCCCCAGGGGTCGAAGGCGCCGCCCTGCGCCTCCGGGATGATCAGCGGGGACTCGGGCTTCCACTCGTTGACGTGCGAGTAGTCGGGCAGGTTCTTCCAGGTGTCGGGGTCCTTGCAGTCAAAGCCCTGCGGGTAGGCGTCGAAGCCGTAGATGTCCGGGGCACCCTTGCCGCTGACCCAGTTCTTGTTGGCGCCGCCGTCGTTGACGAACGTCGGGACGTCGATGCCGTCCTCGCGGGCCCAGTCGATGAGGGTCTGCATGTAGTCGGCGTCCTGGCGACCGCCCTGATACTCGTTCTCGACCTGATAGAGAATCACGTTGCCGGTGCCGCGCGTGAGTTGGTGGCGCGCGATGATCGGGTTGATCCGGCTCATCCACTCCCGGGCCGCCTTCATGTACTCCGGCTCGGAGGTACGGTTCACGCCGGCCTGTGTCTTGCGCCAGGCCGGCATACCGCCGCCGGAGACCTCCGCGTTGATGTACGGGCCCGGGCGGGCGATCACATACAGGCCCGCGCGCTCGGCCTCGTCCAGCAGCCGCTCCACGTCACGGATGCCGGTGAAGTCGTACGAGCCCGGCTTGGCGGAGTGGTAGCCCCAGTCGAAGTAGAGCGAGACGGCGTTGAATCCGCCCGCCTTGATCTTCTGCAGGACATCGCGCCATGCGTCGGGGCTGGGCAGCCGGAAGTAGTGGAACTCGGCGCCCCAGATGTACAGGGGTTTGCCGTCGACCCGCACGGAGTACTGGTCGTAGGTGACGGTGTGCTTGGCCTGCGGCTCAGCCTGGGCCGGTGCCGCGGAGACCGCGCCAGTCAGGGACATGACAGACAAAAGGCCGACGAGCAACAGGGATATCCATCGCCCTCTCATGACGTGAGCCCCTTCACGACTGCCGTCCGCGCGGCCTCGATGTCGCTGACGTCCTTCGTCCGGCCGTCGAGGTTGCGGGTCGCGGTGGTGAGGGCCTCGGTCAGGGCGTCGCTGTCGGTGCCGCCGTTCTTCTTCCGCAGCTGGGCGATGAGTTCGTAGTCCTCGATGCCCTCCTTCAGCTGCTCCCAGCGGATGCTGGACATCGGGCCGTCCTTGCCCGGGTAGACCAGGTACTCGTCGCCCTGCGTGAAGATGTGCACGGGCTGCTTGAAGGGGTCGCTGGTCCAGCTGTTGTACGACCAGCGCAGGAAACCGTCCAGATTCCGTTGGGCGGAGATCCACGGCAGCATCCGCGACTCGACGGCGGGCGAGAACGAGAGCGTGTTGGGGTGGGCCGGGGCGCCGTACACGTAGAAGGTCGTGGTCTTGCCGGCCTTGCGCCGCTCGGCCACCTTCTCCTTCGTCATCGCGTCGATGCCACCCCAGTCGACGGACAGGTTGGACGCGACACCCTCGGTACTGATCGAACCGGCCACGGAGATACGGTCGTCGAAGACCGGCGCGACCTCGTGGACGAAGTCCTTGACGACCGTCATGGTGCTGATGGGCCGCTCGTCGAAGGACAGCCAGGTGTCCTCCAGCCAGCCCTTCGCCTTCAGGTGCTTCTCGAAAGCGGGCAGGAACGTTCCCCATGCCTCCCGCCAGCGGTCGCCGCCCAGGTCGACGTTCTCGTAGACGGTCTTACCGGTGGTGGTGTCGGTGTAGGTGAGGTGTTCCTGGTCCTGGAACGCCAGCATGGAGAAGGCGCCGATGTCGGGTCCCAGGCCGTTGCGTCTGGCGGTCTGGACGTACTTGTCCCAGCGGCTGAAGTCGAAGGAGAACGTCTTTCCGTTCCAGGCCCAGCCCACCATGCTGGTGTACGGCGTCGCGGTCTGCGACTCCCGGGTGCCGAGCGACCACTGATGGTGCCACGGATTGTCGACGATGGTGGTGTTGATGACCTTCTGGCCGCGCGAGGCCAGGTCGCGGTTGTACTTCTCGATCAGCTTCCAGTGCTGGTCGGACCAGAGCTTGACCCCGTGGTTCTTGGCGATCGTCTCCGGCTGCGCCCATACGTCGAGGAAGAAGCCGTAGTCCTTCGGGTCGGGCACGCTCGCGTCCGCGACCTCGATGGCCAGCGGGTAGGTGCTCTGGGTGCGCCCGTCGGCGTTGACCTTCACCGTGCCGGTG
This sequence comes from Streptomyces sp. ActVer, assembly GCF_027270795.1. Lineage (NCBI taxonomy): Bacteria > Bacillati > Actinomycetota > Actinomycetes > Kitasatosporales > Streptomycetaceae > Streptomyces > Streptomyces sp. ActVer. Next base: position 25,713 of record NZ_JAPWHT010000067.1, on the reverse strand, counting down.
TAGGTGCCGGGCTTGGCCGACTTGGGGATCTGGAAGGTGAACCACAGCGGCTGCGCCGCGTACGCGGGCACGTCCACGGAGGACTGTTCCTCGAGCGCGTCGCCGACCACGTCGGGGTTGCGGTCGCCGGACACCTCCTTGCCTGAGCTGACCTGGTCGATGGTCGCGGACCAGTCGACCTCGCTCTTGGAGCGCTGCACAGGCACGTACTTGACGAACCGGACCTGCGTGTCGGCACCGGACAGCTTCGCTCCGCCGGGGCCCGTGAGGTCGCCGACCACGGCCTTGACGTCGTCGAGGTTCTTGCCGGAGGCGATCGCCAGCTGCGCCGAGACCTGCTCGTTGCGGACCGCGGAGAGCTTGAGCTCCTTGGTGTCCTTGCCCTGGATGGCGGTCATCGGGTAGCGCGGCACCCGTTCCTCCGCGGAGCCGGCGAAGGAGCCGGTGGGCACCCAGGTGATGGTGTCCCTGGTTCCCATGGCGTCGGCGACCTTGACGGTCAGCCAGGTGGTGGTGGCCTTGGAATTGAGGTCGGTGCCGGTGCTCGTCGTACCGGTGACGGCGATCGCGGTGGTGCTCGCGGCCACGACGACGCCCGCGACGAAACCGGCGACAGTTGAGGACGTACGTGCCATGGGATGGGGTCCCTCTCTCACGGCTGGGCGGGGAGTGGTTTCCCGGCAGGCCTCCCAGGTGAGTGGGAGGCCCGCCGGGAAACGGGGGTGTGCCAGTAGTGGCGCCGATGAGGGTCGACGGCGTGCCTGTGGTGTCAGGAGGTGACGGAGAATCCGCTGAAGACGGCTTCGATGTTCTTGCCGGGGTAGTTGACGTTCGCCGCGCTGGCGACCATCCCGGCGTCACCGGTGCCGGTGGCCGACGGCACCTGGGCGGTGCCGACCTGCGACCAGGTCTCGCCGTCCTTGCTGGCGTACGCGGCGTAGGTGGCGCCGTCCCGGGTCAGCTTGAGGTACGCCGGGTGGTAGGTGGAGCCACCACCCGCCCACGTGTCGAGCTTCCCGTCGCCGTCACTGTCGGTCATGAACTCCAGTCCGTAACTCTGGGTCATGACCAGCACCGCGTAGCCGCCCTTCCCGGGCTCCGTCAGGTCGTTGGCGAGGGCGATGCCTGCCTTGCCGACCGGTGAGGCGCTGTCCTGGGAGACCAACTGGGCCTGCACGGTGGCCTTCTCACCGGCCGCGTCGTCGCGGTAGATGACGCCCTTCTCGTCCTTCCAGCCGGACAGGTCCTGGCCGCCCGCCCAGATGGCGAACTGGTCGCCGCCCTGCGCGTATTGGGCGCCCCCGGATGTGGTGTCGGCCGTCAGGTACGGCACCTGCACATTGCCCGGGGCGGCTTTCACCTGCGCCGGTACGGTGTCGGACACGTTCCGCGAGCCGTTGGATCCGGTGTAGGTGACAGTGCCGGTGAGGTCGTGGCTGCCCCATCGGGCGTCGGCGGCCGGGGTCACCGTCCAGGTGGTGGTGAGTGTGGCGCCGTTCTTGAGGGACTTCGCGGTGGTCGGGCCGGTCGCCTCGGCACTCCAGCCGTCGGGCAGGTCCAGTGCCGCCGTGGCGTTCTTGAGGGTCCGGGTGCCCCAGTTGGTCACCTCGGTGGTCACCTCGAACGGCTTGCCGGCGTCGGTGGACGGGGCGTCCGGGGTGATCAGGACGGAGGCGGCCGGAGCGTCGTCGCGCTTGAGCGCCTTGACGGCCTTGGCGGCGCCCTTAGCCTTGAGGTTGACGAAGGCCGGGGTGACGCCGAGCGGTGCCGCGTACCCCTTGAGGGTCTTGGGGCCGCGGATGACGGTGCCCTGGTTGACGTCGTACCACGTGCCCGGCGGCAGGTGGACGGAGCGGGTGGCGCCGGTGCTCAGCTTGGGCGCGGCGAGCACGGCCGGGCCGAGCATCCACTCGTCGGTGACCGTGTAACTGGCCTCGTCCTTCGGGAAGTCGAAGAACAGTGGCCGCATGATCGGATCGCCGGTCTTCAGGGTGCTCTGCACCTGGTCCCAGATGTAGGGGGCGAGCTTCTCGTGGGTCTCGATCGCCTGCCGGTAGAGGTCGACCGTCTCCTGGTCGTAGTCCACTTTCTGGCCGGTGGTGGTGTCGTTGGTGTCGACCGGCGAGGTTGATGCGTACATCAGCGGCATCAGCGAGGCGGATTGCGCCCACCGCACCAGCACGTCCTTCGTCGGTGCCGGCTGCCCGCCGGAGCCGCCGATCATGTCGGACTCTACGAACGGGTAGCCGACGGTGGAGATGGCCAGGTTCTGGGTGGCGGAGGCACGCAGGGAGTCCCAGCCGGTGCCCTTGTCGACCTGACGGGTGACGAAGCCCGCCTCGTGTGCCGTCTGGTTCCAGTGCACCCGGATGCCGGCGCCCTGGAGGTCGAACTCGTCGGCGAGCTGCGTGCCGAGCTTCTGGTAGTCCGTGGCTTGGTGGCCCTCGCGCTGCGCGCACTTCTCGTCGAAGAAGCGGGTGTCGAACTTCAGCCCGTCGATGTCGTACGTGTCCATCAGCTTCTTGAGGTTGCCCTCGTACCAGGCCTTGGCGTCGGGGTTCGCCAGGTCGATGATCCCGGCCTGGCCGTTCCACCAGGTCACTTCACACGGCTTGCTCGTGTCCTTGGCGTCCATGAGCAGATAGCCGTTGTCGACCGCGTACTGGTAGTTGTCGGAGTCCAGGTTGATCCACAGGGTGACCCAGATGCCGAAGTCGAACCCCATGTCGTGGATCTTGTCGGAGAGGCCCTTGGGATCGGGGAAGGTCTTGGGATCCCAGGTCAGATTGCCGTAGTTGGACTCCCACTTGTCGTCGAGCTGGATGGTGCGCCCGTCCAGACCGTTGTCGTGGAGGTCGGTGGCGTAGTCGAGCAGTTTATCCTGGTCGATCTTGGTGTAGAACTGCGCCCAGGAATTCCACAGCGGCTTGGCGTACTGCTCGTACGTGGCGTCGCTCTTGGTCGGCTTGCCGACGATGCCTATGTAGTCGCGGTAGACCTCCAGTGGGGTCGACTCGACGAACACGGTGGCCTTGTAGGTGTCGGGCGACTCGACGGTGAAGGTGCCGAGGCCGTCCTTGCCCTTGTTGAGCGCCACGTCCATGACGTCCCCGGTGTCGACGCGCAGACCGGTCGACCTGGAGGTGTACCAGAACGGGTCGATCATGTTGTACGAGGCCGGGCCGAAGGTCTCGTGGTCGACTTCACCGGCGTCGAGGGGCCAGGGCTGGTTGACACCGGGACCGCCCTGCGGGGTCTCCGCCTCGCCGTGGCCGTACCAGTGGCCGGCAGTTGACAGGTCGTAGGCGAGGCCCAGTTGATCGGGGCTGCCGCCTTCGACGTCCCAGTCCAGCTGGTAGCGGTCGGCCTTCGGCGTGAGCCGGGCCTTGACGGTGGCGCCGTCGAGGGTGGTGTCGGTGGTGAGAGTGAGGACGCCGCCCCGCCACGTCCAGTCGGTGACCGCGGTGGCGTGCTCCCACTTCCCGTCGGAGCGGAAGCGGAGGCCTCCGTTGTCGCCGCCCGCGGTGCCGAGCACGGTCTTTCCCGAGCGCTCGGTGGTGAGGGCGAGTTCGTCGGTGGCGATGTCGACGGTGTAGCCGGGCGCGTCCTTGGTGCCCGGCATGGACAGGGTGAGGCCGTCCGCGCTCTGGGTCACCTTCGGCCGGGGGCCGGTGTCCGCCTGAGCCTTTGTGGTGAGGGGTCCGGTAACGGATGGTATGAGCGTCAGGGCCAGTGCGGCGGCCAACAGCGTTCCGGGACTACGGGATTTGCGCCGTCTGAGCGGTTGGATGCGCACTCATGTCCTCCTGCGGGGCGGGGCGTTGCTTCGCAGAGCAGCACGGCAAGATCATGCTCATTTCTGCTCATGTTCTGGCTATAAACGTCAGCTGTCAACATTCACTTTCATGATTTCTCGGCCACACCACGGGCCACTGTCGCCCCTGGTGACGGTCACCTGACCAGGTCCGCGCGCTACTCGGGGAGTCGGCAGGCCCGGAGGGAAACGGCTGTAAATTCTGCGTGAACCGCGCCCGATTCGGCGGATTCCGCCCCGCCGGGGGCCGTATGCCGTGGCAGACCTCACCCCCTCCGAGAACAGTCAACTGCTCTACACCGAGGCGCCCTTCGCACGATGACCCGGCAGGCGCCCCAGGCGGCCTACACCCAGTGGCAGCTCTTGACATCCTGCGCGACCTGTTGGGCATGATGGTGATTAATGCTTGAACTGGACGCCTTTCAAGCAAAAACAATCAACAGGTTGCAGCGAAGGTGGTACTCCGTGAAACGGCACCTCATCGGCATCGCAGCAGGTGTGACCCTCGCGCTGGTCGTCAGCGGATGCGGCAAGGGAGGTTCGTCCGGCGACGGCGCTTCCGACGGAAAGACGATCAGATTCGTGGCCGCCAAGTACGACGACGACACACAGCCCTACTGGGACAACCTCATCAAGGCTTTCGAGGCCCGGAACCCCGGCTACCGGGTCGAGTTGGAGGTGGTCGACTGGGAGCAGCTGGATTCCAAGGTCAAGACGTACATCCAGACCGGGCAGCAGCCCGACGTCCTCAACTACAACAAGTTCTCCGACTTCGCCCGCGACGACCTGATCCACCAGGCAAAGGACATCGTGTCGCCGAAGGTGCTCGAGGACTTCCTGCCGCTCTTCGCCGGCCAGGCGCAGTACGAAGGCGTGCAGTACGGCCTGCCGTTCATCTCCAGTGCACGGCTCTTCTTCTACAACTAGGACATCTTCGACAAGGCCAGGGTCTCCGAACCGCCGTCCACCTGGGCCGAGGTCGAGGACGCCGCCAGGAAGATGAAGAAGGCCGGGGACATCCCGCTGGGCCTGCCGCTCGGCGCGGAGGAGGCTCAGGCCGAGTTCTACATCTGGGCGATGAACAACGGCGGGGGCTGGATCGACAAGTCGGGCAAGTGGACGGTCGACCAGCAGGCCAACGTCGAGACGCTGGACTACTTGCGGAAGCTCACAAAGGCCGGGCTGACCCAGCCCAACCCCGAGGCCACCAACCGCAAGGACGTCTTCAACCAGTTCGCACAGGGGAAGATCGGCATGATCAACGGTGCCGTCTTCATGCGCAAGGGCTTCCTCGACACGGTCGACAAGAACCTCAACTACGGGGTCGCGCCACTGCCGAGCAAGGACGGCACGACCCACAACACGCTCGGTGTCCAGGACTACCTGGTGGCCTTCAAGAAGGACGAGGGCAGAAACCGCGAGGCCGTCAACAAGTTCCTCGACTTCTTCTACCAGAAGGAGAACGCCTCGAAGTTCCTGTCCACCGAGGGATTCCTGTCGGTCACCAAGTCGGCCGGCGACGCCCTGAGTTCGGACTCCGCGTACTACAAGCCGTTCGTCGACGCTCTGTCGGGCGCACGGTTCGCACCCACCGACAACCCCAACTGGTCGGCCGTCGAGGGCGCCGTGAAACAGCGCATCGGCACCGCCGTATCGGGCGCAGAGCCCAAGAAGGTCCTGGGCGAAATCCAGGAAACCGCCGAGAAGGACGGCTGACGGGGTGGCCGTACAGGACACCACTACACACAACACTGGCTCCGGGGCCGGCTCCAGGACCGGGGAGGAACGGACGCCGGTGGCACCGGCGCGCGGCTCCCACCCCGCCCGGAACAGGCTCCGCCTGCGGGCACTGGAGCCGCTGCTGTGGCTCGGCCCCGCCCTGGCGCTGATCCTCGGCGTGGTCATCTGGCCCGTCGTCGAGATGGTCCGCACATCCCTGATGGACATCAGCTCCACCGGAGTGACCCGCGGCTTCGCGGGTGGCGCCAACTACGCCGAGCTGTTCGCCGAGCCGGACCTGCCGGGCGTCGTACTGCGCACCCTGGTGTGGGTGGTGGGAGTGGTCACGGTCACCATCACCGTCTCGCTGGCACTGGCCCAGTTGCTCAACTCGCGCTTCCCCGGGCGCCGGATGGTCCGCTGGGCGCTGATCGTCCCCTGGGCCGCATCGGTCCTGATGACGGCGCTGACCTGGCGCTGGATGCTCAACAACTTCTACGGCGTCGTCAACCGCGTACTCATGGACGTGGGAATCCTGGACAAACCGGTGAACTGGCTGGCCCACCCGGCCCAGGCGTTCGCCTGGATGATGGCCGTGGCCGTCTTCGTCTCCCTGCCGTTCACCGCCTTCGTCATCCTCTCCGGCCTCGGGACCATTCCCGCCGAGGTGTACGAGGCGGCCCGCCTGGACGGCGCGGGACCCGCCCGCACCTATCTCTCCGTCACGCTGCCACTGCTGCGCCCCTCCCTGCTGGTCGCCGCCGTCATCAACGTCATCAACGTGTTCAACTCCTTCCCGGTCATCTGGGCCATGACCCGCGGCGGTCCCGGCTTCACCACCGACACGACCACGACCTATATGTACAAACTCGCGTTCGACAACCAGGCCGTCGGCGAGTCGGCTGCCATGGCCGTCGTGAACTTCACGTTGATCCTCCTGGTCGTGCTGGTGTATCTGCGCGTCGTCCGCAGGCGAGAGGAGACCAGCTGATGTCCGCCGTCACAGCCCGGTCCACAACCCCCCAATCCGCGACGACCCCATCCACAACGCCCCGGCGGCGTCCTCCCCGGCTGCGGACCGTCGTGCTCACCGCGGTGGGGTGGCTGGTGGCCCTGATGTTCCTGGCGCCGTACCTGCAGATGCTGTTGACGGCTCTGAAGCCGACACCGGAACTGATGAAGTCGCCGCCGTCCTATCTGCCGTCACGGTGGGAGTGGTCGAACTTCGCCGACGTCTGGTCGCTGAAGGACCCGCCGGTCTCCGACGCGCTCTCGTTCTCGCTGTACGTCGCCGGGATGTCCACGCTCCTCACCCTCGCCGTGGGACTGCCCGCCGCGTACTACACCGCCCGCCACCGGTTCCGCGGACGCGGCGCCTTCCTGCTGCTGGTGCTCGTCACCCAGATGTTCGCGCCGACCGCGCTGCTGGTCGGCATCTACCGGGAGATGGTCAGCCTCGATCTGACCGACACCGCGGAGGGGCTGATCCTGGTCAACGCGGCGTTCAACCTGCCGTTCTGCATCTGGATCCTCAACGCGTACTTCGCGAGCATCCCCAAGGAGCTGGAGGAGGCGGCGTACATGGACGGGGCCGGCCGGCTGGGCGCGATGGTGCGGGTCACCCTGCCGTTGGCGCTGCCCGGAGTGGTGACCGCGCTCGTCTACACGTTCATCGGGGCGTGGAACGAGTACGTCGTCGCCCTCACCATCACCTCGTCCGGCGACCGGACAACACTGACGAAGGCAATCCCCGGATTCGTCACGGCGTACCAGGAGCAGTGGCAGTACCTCTTCGCCACGTCACTGATCGCCATCGTGCCGGTCGTCGTCCTGTTCGGCTTCGTGGAGCGTTATCTGATCAGCGGCCTGACGGCCGGTGGCATCAAGTGATCTGCAGGCACACGCATTGCGCTCCTTCACAAGGCGGGCTGCGGCTGCGGCTTGCAGCGCTCGGGAGGCTCAGGCCCGGACGATCTCCACACCCGCCGCGGCGAACGGCTCGGTCAGTTCCGGGCCCGCTGCCTTGTCGGTCACCAGAACGTGGACGTCTTCCACCGGGCAGATCCGGGCGAAGGCCCGCCGACCCAGCTTGGAGGAGTCCGCGACCACGATCACGCGTTCGGCACGGCGGGCCAACGCCCAGTTGATACCGGCCTCGCCCTCGTCCTGAGCCGTTGCCCCGTGCTGGACGTCGATCGCGTCAACGCCGATGAAAGCGTGGTCAAGGGTGATCTGCGCGAGCATTCCGGTGGCGAGCGGTCCGGTGAGCTCGTACGAGGCCGGGCGGGCCACTCCCCCGGTGAGGACGAGCTTCACGTGGCGGCGTACGACCAGCTCATTGGCGATGTTCAGGGCGTTGGTGACGACCGTCAGCGCGGGGGGCCCGGCGCCCTCCGTGCTCAGATCGGGCCTGATGGCCAGCGCCCGGGCGACCGCGGTGGTCGTGGTGCCGCCGTTCAGACCCACCACGGCACCCGGCTTCACCAGGCCCGCCGCCGCGTTGGCGATCCGCTCCTTCTCCGGAGCGTTGCGTGCGGCCTTGTAGCGGAGCGGAAGGTCGTACGCGATGGCGTTGATCACGGCGCCGCCGTGGGTACGGGTGACCATTTGCTGGCGCGCCAGCTCATCCAGGTCGCGTCGGATCGTGGCGGAGGAGACCTGAAGTACTTCCGCGGCGGCCTCTACCTCGATCCGTCCGTCGCGCGTCAGTATGTCCAGCAAGGCGCTCCATCTGTCCTGCGGTGCCGCCATGCGTCGTCCCCTGTCCGTGGTGTGCGGACCCGTGAAAGCACGAGCCGTGTCCGATTCCCTGAAAGGCAATGCCTGTTTCAGCAGCTTAGACGGCCAAAGGCAGCACTTTTGAGCACGGGGCCTTTTACTCCGGCTCCCTGCACCGTCGCCGCACTGCGTCGGGACGGTCTGCTCGTCCGCGCACGGTCACGGGCGGACAGTGACGTATCGCTGTACGCCAGACGGGTCGCGGTTGGCGGGCAGCCGGTGGGCGTCGATCAGCCGCGCCCGGACCGTGCGCGGTCACGTCCCCGAGGCATCGGAAGCCGGAGAACGTCCGCCGCTATTTCAAGCCCTCTCCGGATGCCGTCGCCGAGGTGACCGGTCTGCTCGCGCCCGGCGACAGCAGGCGGTGACCTGGGGCGGCCAGCGGGAGTCCGCGACCAGAGGGTTGACAGAATTCGGGCGTGACACCCGACAGAGAAACGTGGGTCATCAGTTCGCGGCGGATCAGTTCGCGCACCCTCGGAGTTCGGTGAGGTAATCGGCGATCGCGTCACGGTTGCGGGCCAGGATGTCGATACGTTCGGTCAGCCTGTCACGTTCGCGTTCGAGTGCCGCCACCGTCTCCGTGTGACGCCTTCGAAGACAATCGGATCGCGCGGAGATTTCAGGCAGGGCAGGATGCCGCGGATTGCGCGCGTGGACGGGCCGGCGTTCAGCAGGTCGCGGATCTGCTGGACGCGGCCCGGGGTCGCTTCGCTGTAGTCGCGATAGTTGTTGGGCCCACGGGTCGAGGTGATCAAGCGCTTTGCCTCGTAGAACCGCACCTGCCGCGGAGAGGCACCTGCTTGGGTGGCCAGCTCGCCGATACGCGTATCACCACACCACCGCTTGACCTTGACACCAGCGTCAAGCTCTGACGATGTCGGCATGACCGAACTGAACGGAACCGTCAGCCCAACGTTCGAACCCGTCCACGACGCCGTGGAGGACCAGCTGCGCAGCGGCGCCGAGGTGGGCCTGCCGCTGGCCGTCGATATCGACGGCCAAAAGGTGGTGGACGTGTGGGGCGGCCATCGCGACGCGGCACGCACGCAGCCCTGGCAGCGCGACACGATCACCAACGTGTGGTCGACCATAAAGGCCGTGACCAGCCTTGCCGCCCTGCTGCTGGTCGACGCCGGCGAGCTGGACGTCTACGTGCCAGTTGCCCGCTACGCCAGTCGGACGGTGAGGAGTACCACCGCATCGGTCTCGGCGGTCAGGCCGTGCCGTTGGTCGGGAATGGCGACGATGTCGCCCTCACCGAGGGCCCACGTGCGGTCGGTGGTGCTGAGCGTCACCCGGCCGGTAAGGCAGGTGAGGGTGGCGGAGCCCGGGGCCTCGTGTTCGGCGAGTTCGGAACCCGATGCAAGTGCGATCAGGGTGACTCGAAGTCCCGGAAGGGCGACGACGGTTCGTGCCGCTCGCCCGGAGGTCCCGGAGGTCGCGGACCTGGCATCGGCGAGCAATTGCTCTCCCATGGCCGCCAGGTTGGTGACCTCACCGGTGGACAGGTGTGTCTCGGGAGGCCGGGCAGGACCGTTGTGGTGGGTGCTCATCAGGTGCGTTCCCATCCGCGCCGGGGCGCGCGGGAGCCCAGCTCCGCGTCCCGGCTGCGATAGACGATGTACGGGCGGGTGAGGTAGCCGAGCGGTGCGGTGAGCATGTGCACCAGCCGGGTGAACGGCCAGACGCCGAACAGCAGCAGGGCGCTGAGCGCGTGCAGTTGGAACAGCAGTGGCGCACCGGCCATCAGCGCGGGGTCCGGGTGCAGGTAGAAGACCGACCGGAACCAGGGCGAGATGGTGGTGCGGTAGTCGTATCCCCCGCCGATGATGTTGCTGACCACGGTGGCGGACAGCCCCAGTGCCAGGGTTAGGGTGAGCATGACGTACATGAGCTTGTCGTTGCGGGTGGTGGCGCTGAACACCGACCCGACCGTACGACGCCGGTAGACGAGGATCGCGAGCCCGGCCAGTGTGCTGACCCCGGCGACGGTCCCCAGCAGAGTGGCCATGATGTGGTAGCTGTGCTCGCTGACACCGATGGCTTCGGTCCAGCCCTTCGGGATCACCAGGCCGCCGATGTGGCCGAGCGCCACCGCCAGGACCCCGAAGTGGAACAGCGGGCTCCCGATACGCAGCAGCCGGCTCTCGTACAGCTGGCTGGAGCGGGTGGTCCAGCCGAACTTGTCGTAGCGGTAGCGCCAGACATGGCCGACGGCGAACAGGGACAGCGCGATGTACGGCAGGACCACCCACAGCACGACGTCGAGCGCGTCCGTGTCCGGGGTCATGACCGGCCTCCCGTCGGGGCCGGCATGAACTCTGGTGGTGCGAACGGCGCGAGACCGACCTGTTCCTCGGGCGGCCCCTGGGCGGCGAGCTTGGCGACGGCCTCGCGCTCGTCACCGGCCAGCGGGGGCAGGGTCGCCGATACGGAGTCCAGGACGTCGGCCCATGCCGATCGCGCGTCGCGCAGTGCCAGGCGCAACAGTTCCAGTCCGGCCCGGTGCTCGGTGAGGAGGCGCTGTCCTGCTTCGGGGTCGCTGGTGGCGGCGAATTCCAGGACGACGCAGAGGTGGTCGGGCAGCTCTTCGTCGGTCAGCCGCAGTCCGGCCGCGGCGTAGGTCTGCTTGAGGCGCAGTAGTGCGGCGCCGCGATTGCGGGTGTCGCCGTGGGCGTAGTAGGTGAGGAAGAGGCAGTTGCGTTTGCGGTGGTCGAAGGTGGTGACGTAGTCCGCCGCCAGGTCGGTGGCGGGCGTGCGGTCGAGGTGTCCGAGGAATCGGAGCAGGGGCTCGGCGATCCGGTCGGGCAGGGTGTCGGTGACCGCCCGTACGAGCGGCGCCTGTTCGAGCAGTCGCTCGTCGGGATAGCCGAGGAGGAGGGACTGGACCTGCCAGGCGGCGGGATTTCGGACAGCGGGGCCGCGTTTGCCGGCGGGGGTCATGGGCGCGGCTCGCTCTCGTCGTCTCCGGAGGAGTGGGGGAACAGACCCTGGGGGCGGCCGTTGCCGTCCCAGTTGAGGAGGTTCAGCCGGGTGGACTTGTCGCCGGGGGCCGCGGAGGAGTCCACGACGTCGGTGGTCTGGCGGTCGCGCTGCAGGCGGAAGTTCTCCACGGCGATCGGGTCCGGAGCGCCGGAGGCCTCGCCGAAGGGACCGGAGCCGCCCATGCCGGGGCCGTCCTCGAAGTCGAGGCTGCACTCGGTGGCCAACTCCTCCAGGCTGTGCGCCTGTTCGGCGTGCGCGGGCGGGATGACGTACCTGTCCTCGTACTTGGCCAGCGCCAACAGCCGGAACATGTCGTACATCTGCTCCTCGGTCATCCCCACCGCGGCGGGGATGCTCGCGTCGGGCTCGCGGCCGAGGTTGATGTCGCGCATGTAGCTTCGCATGGCGGCCAGCCGCCGCAGCACGGCGTCGACGGGGACCGGGTCACCGGCGGTGAACAGCTGGGCGAGGTAGTCCACGGGGATGCGCAGGGCGTCGATCGCGGCGAACAGGTTGCCGCGGTCCTCGGCGTCGTAGCCGGTGTCACGGATGACATCGACGACCGGGGACAGCGGCGGGATGTACCAGACCATGGGCAGCGTGCGGTACTCCGGGTGCAGCGGCAGGGCGACCTTGTACGTGTTGATCAGGGCGTGCACCGGGGAGCGCCGGGCGGCCTCGATCCAGTCCCGCGGGATGCCCGACCGCTCGGCGTCGGCGGCCACCTGCGGGTCGTCGGGGTCGAGGAAGACCTGTCGCTGCGCCTCGTACAGGTCGGTGTCGTCGGGGGTGGAGGCGGCTTCGAGGACCTGGTCGGGGTCGTAGAGGACGAGGCCGATGTAGCGGAGCCGGCCGACGCAGGTCTCGGCGCAGACGGTGGGCTGGCCGACCTCGATGCGCGGGAAGCAGAAGGTGCACTTCTCGGCCTTGCCGGTGCGGTGGTTGAAGTAGATCTTCTTGTACGGGCAGCCGGACACGCACATCCGCCAGCCCCGGCAGCGGTCCTGGTCTACCAGCACGATGCCGTCCTCGGAGCGCTTGTAGATCGCGCCGGAGGGGCAGGAGGCGACGCAGGACGGGTTGAGGCAGTGCTCGCAGATCCGCGGCAGATAGAACATGAAGGTCTGCTCGAACTCGAACTTGACCTTCTCGGCGATCCCGGCGAGCAGTACGTCCTTGTCGCCGTGGTCGGCCGAACCGCCGAGGTTGTCGTCCCAGTTGGCCGACCAGGTGATCTTCATGTCCTTGCCGGTGATCAGGGACTTGGGGCGGGCGACCGGGGTGTGTTCCTGGAGCGGCGCGTTGGTCAGCGTCTCGTAGTCGTACGTCCAGGGCTGGTAGTAGTCGTCGAGCGAGGGCAGCGTGGGGTTGGAGAAAATGTTGATCAGCTTCTTGAACCGGCCGCCGCCCTTCAGCTTCAGATTGCCGCGCCGATTGAGGTCCCAGCCGCCGCGCCACTTCTCCTGGTCCTCGTAGCGGCGCGGATAGCCCTGGCCGGGACGGGTCTCGACGTTGTTGAACCACACGTACTCCACGCCGGGGCGGTTGGTCCAAGCCTGCTTGCAGGTGACCGAGCAGGTGTGGCAGCCGATGCACTTGTCGAGGTTCATCACCATCGCCATCTGCGCCATGACCCGGCGGCCGGGCGCCGCGCTCGCGGGCGTCGGGGCCATCAGTACGTCACCTCCTGGTCGGTGCGGCGGCGGATGACGGTGACCTCGTCGCGCTGGTTGCCGGTCGGGCCGAGGTAGTTGAAGGCGTACGACAGCTGGGCGTAGCCGCCGATGAGATGGCTGGGCTTGACCAGCAGCCGGGTCAGCGAGTTGTGGACGCCGCCGCGCCGCCCGTTGGTCTCGGTGCGGGGGACGTCGATGAGCCGGTCCTGGGCGTGGTGCATGTAGACGGTGCCTTCCGGCATGCGGTGGGAGACGACCGCGCGGGCGGCGACGACGCCGTTGCGGTTGACCGCCTCGATCCAGTCGTTGTCGTGCACGCCGATCTTCGCCGCGTCCTCCTTGCTCATCCAGACGGTCGGGCCGCCCCGGGAGAGCGAGAGCATGAACAGGTTGTCCTGGTACTCGGAATGGATGGACCATTTGTTGTGCGGGGTCAAGTACCGCACGGTGATGCCGAGTTCGCCCTGATCGCCCACTTCGGGCTCGTCGAAGAGGGCGTGCATGTTGAGCGGCGGCCGGTAGACGGGCATCCACTCTCCGAGTTCGGCGATCCAGTCGTGGTCGATGAAGAAGTGCTGACGACCCGTCAGGGTGTGCCAGGGCTTGAGCCGTTCGACATTGATGGTGAACGGCGAGTAGCGGCGCCCGCCCGACTCCGTCCCCGACCACTCCGGCGACGTGATGACCGGGACGGGGCCCGCCTGGGTGTCGGCGAAGGTGACCCTCTTGCCCTCGGCCTCGGCGGCCAGGTCGGCCAACTTGACGCCGGTACGGGCCTCCAGGGTGCGGAAGCCCTGGGTGGCCAGGTGTCCGTTGGTGGTACCGGACAGAGCCAGGATCGCCTCACAGACCTGCACGTCCCGGGCGATCGACGGGCGGCCGTCGGCGGGACCGCCGCGCACGGTGCCGTTCTTGTGCCGCAGGTACTCCAGCTCCTGCCGTACGTCGAACGTGACGCCCTTGGTGGTGGCGCCCAGGGTGTCGAGCAGCGGGCCGAGGGCGGTCATCCGGTCGGCGACGCCCGGATAGTCGCGCTCCACTGTCACGAGCTTGGGCATGGTCCGGCCGGGGACAGGCTCGCACTCGCCTGCCTTCCAGTCCCGGACACGCCCGTGCGGGGTGGCCATCGCGTCGGGGGTGTCGTGCAGCAGCGGCGCGGCCACCACGTCCTTCACCGTGCCCAGTCGCCCCTCTGCGAGACGGCTGAACGCCGCCGCGATCGTGTTGAAGGCGTCCCAGTCGGTGCGGGTCTGCCAGGGCGGCGGGATGGCCGGGTTGAAAGAGTTCACGAACGGGTGCATGTCCGTGGTGTTCAGGTCGTGCTTCTCGTACCAGGTCGCCGCCGGCAGCACGATGTCGGAGTAGACGGTGGTGCTGGTCATCCGGAAGTCCAGGGTGAGCAGCAGGTCGAGCTTGCCCACCGGCGCCTCGTCCCGCCACACCAGATCCCGCGGGCGGGCGTCGGGCGGCGCCTCGGTGGCGCGTACGGCGGAGTCGGTGCCGAGCAGGTGCTTGAGGAAGTACTCGTTGCCCTTGGCGGAGGAGCCGAGCAGGTTCGCCCGCCAGATGGTCAGCACCCGGGGGAAGTTCTCCGGCGCGTCCGGGTCCTCGCCCGCGAACTTCAGCCGTCCGGACTTGAGTTGGTCGACGACGTACTCCGGCACCTCCTGCCCGGCGGCTTCCGCGTCCGTCGCGAGGGTGAGCGGGTTGCGGTCGAACGTCGGGTAGGACGGCATCCAGCCCATCCGGGCCGAGGCCGCGATGACGTCCGCGGTGCTCTTGCCGGCGAACGTGCCGCCCGCGCCGGCGGCGGCGAGGGTGTCGGCGCTGAAGGGGTCGTAGCGGAACTGGTCGGTGTGCAGGTACCAGTACGCGGTCTGGATCATCTGCCGGGCGGGCCGGTGCCAGTCGGCGGCCGTCGCGATCGCCGAGTAGCCGGTGATGGGCCGGACCTTCTCCTGCCCCACGTAGTGGGCCCAGCCACCGCCGTTGACGCCCTGGCAGCCGGTCAGTGTCGTCAGAGTGAGGAAGGAGCGGTAGATGGTGTCGGAGTGGAACCAGTGGTTGGTCCCCGCCCCCATGATGATCATGGAGCGGCCCTTGGACTCCTCGGCGTTGGTGGCGAACTCGCGCGCGATACGGGCCGCCGTCTCACCGGCCACCCCGGTGATGGCCGCCTGCCACGCCGGGGTGTAGGGCTGGTCGGGGTCGTCGTAACCGCTCGGCCAGATCCCCGGCAGCCCGTCGCGGGCCACGCCGTACTGGGCGAGCAGCAGGTCGAACACTGTGGTCACCAACTGCCCGGCGATCCGGCGTACGGGGACGCCCCGGCGCAGCTGTCCGGCGGTCCCGTCCGGGGTATCGAACCGGGTCAGCTCGACCGTCACGGCGTCCTCGCCACCACCATCGGCGGTCAGCAGGGGATCGGTGTCGCCGAGGTCGAGGTTCCATTTTCCGGCGCCCGACTCGCCGTAGCGGTGGCCGAGCGAACCGTTCGGGACGACCGGGTCGCCGGTGGCGGCGTCGAGGAGGACGGTCCTGAACTCCGCGTTCTCCGCCTCGGCCGCCGTGCCGCCCAGGTCGGCGGCGGTCAGGAACTTCCCCGGCGTGTACGTCAAGTCGGCCCCGGCGCCGCGTTGTTCGAGGGTCACAAGGAAGGGCAGGTCGGTGTACCGCTTGACGTAGTCGGCGAAGTAGCCGGCCTGGCGGTCGACGAAGAACTCCTTGAGAATCACGTGTCCCATCGACATGGCCAGCGCCCCGTCGGTGCCCGGCGCGGCGGGCAGCCACTCGTCGGCGAACTTCACGTTGTCGGCGTAGTCCGGGGCGACCGCGATCACCTTCTGCCCCCGGTAGCGGGCCTCCGCCATCCAGTGCGCGTCCGGGGTACGGGTCACCGGCAGGTTCGAGCCCCACATGATCAGATAACCGGCGTCCCACCAGTCACCGGACTCCGGTACGTCCGTCTGGTCCCCGAAGACCTGAGGGGAGGCGACCGGAAGGTCGGCGTACCAGTCGTAGAACGAGAGCATCACCCCGCCGAGCAGCGAGTAGAAGCGGGCACCGGCGGCATGGGAGACCATCGACATCGCCGGTATCGGCGAGAACCCCGCCAGCCGGTCGGGACCGTACTCCTTGATGGTGTGCACATGGGCGGCGGCGATCATCTCACTCGCCTCGTCCCAGCTCGCCCGCACCAGACCGCCCTTGCCGCGCGCCGACTTGTAGCGCCGGCAGCGCTCGGGGTCGGAGACTACGTCCGCCCATGCCAGCACCGGGTCACCGAGCCGGGCCCTGGCCTCCCGGTACATCTCCAGGAGCACCCCGCGCACATAGGGGTAGCGGACGCGGGTGGGCGAGTAGGTGTACCAGGAGAACGCGGCCCCGCGCGGGCAGCCGCGCGGCTCGTACTCGGGGCTGTCCGGGCCGACCGTGGGGTAGTCGGTCTGCTGGGACTCCCAGGTGATGATCCCGTCCTTGACGTACACCTTCCACGAACACGAGCCGGTGCAGTTCACCCCGTGGGTTGAGCGCACCACCTTGTCGTGGCTCCAGCGGTCCCGGTAGAAGTCGTCGGCCTTCCGGCCACCGATCTTGTACAGGGTGCGGTGGTCGGCGGAGACCTCGGCTCGGGTGAAGAACCTGCGGGTGCCCACGAGCGCATCCGCCAACTCCCCGTCCAGGCCGGCCGGTTGGTGTGCCTTCGGGTCGGTTCCTGGGGTACCTGGGGTTCCTGAAGCTCGTGGGCTCACGATGCCGCCTTCCCGGGCGTCAGCGGCCCGTCCTGCTGCGATCCGGCATGCTGGTCGACACCGGCTTCTGTGGCGAACCCCGTCGTGGCGAGATCCGCGCTCAGCGTTCCGACGCGGGAGCGGACCGCGTCCATGGCCTCCCAGTCCTCTGTGCTCAGCCCGGCCAGGGCGGCGGGAAACACGCCGTCCTGTTCCTTGATGATGTGGTCGCGCAGCAGATCCAGGGCGTCCAGGAGCCGCCGGGGCCAGACGGGGTCGGCCGGGACGCCCGCGGCAGCCTCGTCGAGGACGGCCTCGACGTGCCGATGTTCGGCCCGGAGTGCCGCCATACCTTCGGGAAACTCCTCCGCCAGCGGCGGGAAGAGACCCTGCTCCTCCACCGCTGTGTGCGGCACGAGAACGGCGGAAACGCGGCGCGCGATCCACGCCATCCGAGACACGTCCGCGTCGCGGTGCGCGGTGCGGACGTCCCCGATGAGATTGACGACCATGTCGTGTTCACGGGTCAGTTCGGCGATCTGGGGTAGTGCCTGGCAGCCGCAGTATTCGCACATGGTGACTCGTCTCAGGCCGGGTTGGGTGCCGTCGGGGTGCGATGGGCGCCGCCGGTGACGGCCTTGCGGACGGTGGTCGCGGTGAATGCCAGGGCGGTGGCGGCGATCAGGGCGAGCAGGGCCAGTCCGAGTGCGTAGGTGCCGTATGCGCCGTACAGGGAACCCATCAGCAGAGGCGGGACGAATCCGCCCAGACCCCCGGCCGCGCCGACGACACCGGTGACGGCGCCGACCTTGCCGGCCGGGGCGAGCAGGGCGACGAGGGCGAAGGTGGCACCGCTGCCCGCGCCGAGCGCGGCGGCGATCGCCAGGAAGGCGATGGTGCCCAGCGGGGCCAGTGGCGGGGCGAAGGACTGAACGGCAGCGCTCACCGTGACCACGGCGAGCGCCACGGCCAGTACGCGGGTGGGGCCCAGCCGGTCGGACAGCCAGCCGCCGACCGGCCGCATCACCACCGCCAGCAGTACGAACCCGGCCATCCGGTTGGCCGCGTCGGCCTGCGCCAGGCCGTACCCGGACTTGAGGTAGGTGGGCAGATAGACGGAGAAGGCGACGTATCCGCCGAACGCGACCGCGTACAACGCGGATGCCTGCCAGGTGACCCCGAGCCTGACGGTGGCGGCGAGCCGGCCCGTCATGCTACCGGGCGGCACTTCCCTGCCCGGAGCGTCGCGAAGCAGGAACGCGGCCAGCACCGCATAGCCGGCCAGCACGATGGCGGTCACCACGAACGGAGTGGCCAGACTGTACGACTTGACCAGGTTCACCGTGGTCAGGGCGCTGATGGCTGTGCCGCCCATCCCGGCACCGAAGACACCGATCGCGAGCCCCCGGCGCTCGGGCGGAAACCAGGCGCTGACGAAGGGCACCCCCACCGCGAACGCGGTGCCGCCGACACCGAGAAAGAACCCGCCCACCAGCAGCTGGTTCAGGGAGGAGTGTCCGGCCAGCCCCAGGTACAGGACGGGGACGATGGTGGCCGCGGAGACCAGCGGAAACATCACCCGGCCGCCAAACCGGTCCGTCAGCGCACCCACCGGAATACGGCCCAACGAGCCCACCACCACCGGCACGGCGACCAGCAACGCCTGCTGGAACGAGCTCAGTTGCAGGCTGTCCTTGAACCGCGGGCCGAGCGGGCTCAGCAGCGCCCAGGCCCAGAAGTTCACCGCGAACCCGACCGTGGCAAGCGCCAGCATCAGCCACCGGCGGCCGGCCGACGGCGGCGCCTTCGCGTTCGTGGCGGGGACAGGGGACCGAGGCGAGCCGATGGCCTCCTGCGATTCATCGGCCCGGTCGCCCGTGGATGACTTGCCTGTCGGGATCTCCGGCTTCGCAGGGCGGGGCGTCGTAGGCATGCTCTTCTCGGCTCCTCAAAAGTGCCGGCAGACGGTCGCGTCACATGTCTCGTGGCCGTGGGGCCCGACCACTACGTCCCCGTCAGGATCGCCAGGAGCCGGCTTCCGAGACAGGGGCCGTTGGTCCTCATCTCCCGAGCCGGGTGGGGTACATGTGCCGGGCGGTGTCCGGGTCCGCCGCAGCGCGTCGGCGCGGACAGGGGCGCCATCGTGAGAACTCTCATCGCGCGGTCAGGGGTACGGAGGCAACCGTTCCCGGCCGCTGCCGGCGATGGTCTCGGGGACGATCCGCCGCAGCTGGGAGTGCCGGGCGCCGCACAGCAAGCACGGGTTGGCCGTATGTCGCCGGGTCCAGGGCGTGCCGCTCTGAGCCCAGCCCCATCCCGTGGACAAGGGACTGCGGAAGATCGAAGTACTCCTTCGGCACCGCCAGCGGCAGTCTGTTGGCTCCACCTCGAGGCATAAGTCCGACTCCTCTCGGGTGTCGCAACCACCGATGGAATCCGCCGCGTCTATCCGGTCCTGTTCGTGGACGCCATCAACGTCAAGATCAGGGACGGGAAGGTCGCGAACCGTCCGGTCTACGTCGTGATGGCGGTGACCGTGGACGGCACCCGCGACATCCTCGGCATCTGGGCCAGCGACGGCGGTGAGGGCGCGAAGTACCGGCTGCACGTGTTCACCGAGCTGAAGAACCGCGGCCTGGATGACGTGCTGATGCTGGTCTGCGACGCGCTCAAGGGCCTTCCCGAGGCCGTGGAGACCGTCTGGCCTCGCACGATTGTCCAGACGTGCGTGGTTCACCTGCTGCGGAACTCGTTCCGATACGCCGCCCGTCAGGACTGGGACAAGGTCGCCAAGGCCCTCAAGCCCGTCTACACCGCACCCAGCGAAGACGCGGCTACGGAGCGGTTCCTGGAGTCCCAGGAGGCGTGGGGCCGGAAGTATCCAGCGATCGTGAAGCTGTGGTCGGACGCCTGGGCCGAGTTCGTGCCGTTCCTCTCCTTCGACGTCGAGATCCGCAAGGTCATCTGCAGCACCAACGCGATCGAGAGCGTCAACGCTCGCATCCGCAGAGCCGTCCGCGCCTGCGGACACTTCCCCAACGAAGCCGCCGCCCTCAAGTGCATCTCTATGGCGCTGATGAGCCTGGACCCGACCGGGAAGGGCCGCAAGCGGTGGACCATGCGCTGGAAAGCGCCCCTGAACGCGTTTCAGATCGCGTTCGAGGGCCGCCTGACCCCGAGCAACACCTGACCACTCAACAACCAAGATCAGCCGTTAAATTGACACACCCGCACTTGGGGCGTGATCCACCCCCGAATCGGCCGACGCAGCCAGCACGGATTCTGCCGTCATTAGCCACCTGACGGCCCATGAAGCCTTCGCCCACCACGGTCTGAGCTGCTCTGCTCTCATGCTCATCGGGAGCGTTACAGGCCGCCCCGCCCAGACCGCCAGCGAACTCGATCACCTCCTCCGAGCTTCGTCTGTCATGTCTGTTGCCGCAGCGCACACGGGCAGGGAGACGAGTTCCCGCTCGGAGCGGTGCGCTGAGCCACGATGCGGTTCTTGCCGGAGGTGCCGCGGACGGCGAGGGCGATGAGCGGAAACAGGGTGAGGGCGGCTATGACCGTGCCGACCAGGGGCGGGCCGGTCACGCCGAGGGAGGAGTCCAGGGCCTCACCGGCAATCCAGGAGCCGCCTGCCACGCCGACGTTGAAGGCGGAGGTGGTCAGCGCGGATGTCAGGGTCGGGGCGTCGCCGGCGAACCGCATGGCGAGCGCCGTGACGACGGGGTTCACCGCGAAACCGGTCAGGCCCACGAGGAAGACCAGGACGGTGGCCGTGACCGCGTTGGTGGACAGCGGGATCATCAGGAACAGCACCAGGGCGGTGGCCGCCGCGGCGGTGATGGTGGTGGCCATCGGACGGCGCTCACCCAGATGGCCGCCGGTGGTGGTGCCGCTCAGGGCGCCGATACCGAAGGCGATGAGGACGAACGGCACGGCGCCCGCCGGGATCCCGGCGCGGTCGGTCAGCAGCGGGGTGACGTAGCTGTAGGTCGCCAGTACACCGCCCATGATGAACACGGCGGCACTCAGCGCCAGCCACAGCCGCCCCTGGCGCAGGGCGCCGAACTCGGCGCGCAGTGAGACGGTCGCGCGCTGTTCCTGGGTGGGGATGAAGCGGCCGATGAAGACGGCGGCGAGGGCGGAGAGGGCGGCCAGGGCCCAGAAGGGGCCGCGCCAGCCGATGAACTGGCCGGCGAAGGAGCCGATGGGCACGCCGACGACGTTGGCCAGGGTCAGCCCACCGATCATGACGCCGGTGGCGCGGGTGGCCCTCTGCGGGCCTGCGGCGGCGGTGGCGACGACGAAACCGACGGACCAGAACGCTCCGGTGGCCAGCGCGGTGACGACGCGGGCGGCGAGGACGACGGTGAAGGAGGTGCTGAGGGCCGCCACCGCGTGACCGAGGCTGAAGACGGACAGAGCCAGGATCAGCGTCTGTCGCTGGGGCAGGCGCAGGGTGGCCAGGGCCATGGTCGGCGCACCGATGATCATGCCGACGGCGAAGGCGGTGATCAGCAGCCCGGCCTGGGAGGTGCTCACACCGAGGCCGGTGGACAGTTCGGGCAGCAGCCCGGCGATGACGAACTCGGTGGTGCCCATCAGGAACGTGCCTGCGGCGAGCACCCAGACGACGAAGGGGAGCTTGCCGGGGGTGGTCCCGGATGTGGAAGGCATACGGGTGGTCTCTCCTTGAGAGGAATGGCGGATTGGCGGGAACGGAATGCGGTCACGGGGAGGCCGTCGGAGCGGACGGGGCGGCGACCTGGCTGCAAAGGGTCAGGAGGCGGCTTCGATGGTGATGCGGTCGGCCGTGCCGAGCCGGTCGGCGTCGGCGTCGACGTGGCCGAGGATGAGCAGGTCGGCGGAGGCGGAATCGCCGTCGCGGTAGAAGAGAGCCAGGTTGCCCCAGGGTGCGTAGTAGGCCAGGTCACCGGCCCGTGGAACGGCTGGGTCCGGAGCGCCGGAAGTGGTCAGCCTGCGCGGCAGGTCCGCGATCCGCTCCGTCTGGTGGAAGTCCTCCAGATCCAGGGTGAGCGGGAGCAGGTCGGCGAAGTCACGGGCCGCAGGGCTGTCGTTCAAAGTGGCGTCGACGCGCCGGCCGTCGATGGTGACCCGGATGTCCATGGCGGTGCTCCTGGCGGCTGATGCACTGGGTGCGGCGGATGAAGATGCCTCCTGCCGTCCCGAGGACGCCGGGGAAGAGGACTTGGAGGGCGGCGTGGCTCCTGATGAGTCGCTGGTACAGGCGCTCACGGCCAGCAGGAGAGCGGCTGCCGGGACGGCGTGGACCAGGGCGCGGCGGGCAGCGGAGTTCATGAGAGTGCTCCGGGTCTCAGTCGGGAAGGGGCTCGGAGTAGTGGCGGAAGCCGTCGCGCTCGCGGTGGATGTCGTAGAGGCGCTGGGCCAAGGCGTCGGGGCTGCTGTGTTCGGAGTCGGGCCGGATGGCACCCGGCACGATCAGCTGGGCGACGTGGATGTTCTGCGCGGCGAGGGTGTCGTGGAGCATGTGGGCATAGGCGCTTTCGGCGGCGAAGGCGACCGAGGTGCCGGCGACGTTCGGGTTGGGGCGTACGGCGCTGGAGCCGTTGACGAACAGCAGGGTGCCGCGGCCGAGTTCGCGCATGCCGGGCAGGACGGCGTTCACCGCGGTGACGGGGCCCTTGGCGGAGAAGGCGAGGGGTGCGTCCAGGTCGTCGGCGCCGGTGTCCAGGACCGGCTTCATGAAGTCGGCCCGGGGCACGGGGCTGTACTGGAGGATCTCGACAGTCCCCAGCGAGGTACCGGCCGCGTACAGGGCCGCGGTCAGGGACTCGGCGTCGAGGACGTCGGCGGCGAAGCCGCGGGCCTTGATGCCGTCGCCGGCCAGTTCGGCCGTCAGGCCGTCCAGGCGCTGGGTGTTGCGGGAGATGAGGGCGACGCTGTGGCCGGCGGTTCCGAAGCGGCGGGCGGCGGCGAGCCCGAGGCCGGGTCCGGCACCGATGAGGGCGAAAGTGGTCACTGTGAGTCCTTCGTGTCGAGGGGCCGTGCCGGAGCCGGGTTGCGGATGCCCGGCCCCAGCGGCGGAACGGTTTGCGGTCAGGGCTTCAGGAGGGTCTTGATCGCGCGGCGTTCGTCCATCGCCTTGTAGCCTTCGGCGACCTGCTCCAGGGGCAGGGTGAGGTCGAAGACCTTGCCCGGGTTGATCCGGCCGGTCAGGACCCGGTCGATCAGGTCGGGCAGGAAGCGGCGCACGGGGGCAGGTCCGCCGCGCAGAGCGACCTGGGAGAAGAACAGCTCCTGGCCGTCGACCGCCACCTCGTGCGGGACGCCGACGAAGCCGACGTTGCCGCCGGGCCGGGCGGAGTTGAGGGCCTGCCGCATCGACTCGGCGGTGCCCACGCACTCCAGTACGGAATCGGCGCCGATGCCGCCGGTGAGGTCCTTGACGCGGGCGATGCCCTCGTCGCCGCGTTCGGCGACGATGTCGGTGGCGCCGAATTCGAGGGCGAGCTTCTGCCGTGCTTCGTGGCGGCTCATGGCAATGATCCGCTCCGCGCCGAGTTCGCGCGCGGCGATGACGCCGCACAGGCCGACCGCTCCGTCGCCCACGACTACGGCGGTGGAGCCGGGCTTGACCTCGGCGGCGAGAGCGGCGTACCAGCCGGTGCCCATCACGTCGGAGACGGCGAGCAGGCCGGGCACCAGCGCGCCGTCCGGATGCTCGTCGGTGGCGACGAGGGTGCCGTGGGCGTTGGGGATGCGGACGTAGTCGGCCTGACAGGTGGTCATGAACTCGCGGTGCAGGCAGGAGGACTGCCAGCCGTTCAGGCAGTTGTGGCAGGTGTTGTCCGAGGTGGCGAACGACCCGACGACGAACTGGCCCGGCTTGACGTTCCTGACCTCGCTGCCGACTTCCTCGACGATGCCGACGTACTCGTGCCCCATCGGATGGGGCTCGTCCACCGGCTCCGCGCCGCGGTAGGGCCACAGGTCCGAGCCGCATACACAAGTGGCGACCGTACGGATGATCGCGTCGGTCGGCCGGCTGATCTTCGGGTCGGCCAGGGTCTCGAAGCGCACGTCGCCGGGGGCGTGAATGACTGCTCCGCGCATGATTGGCTGCTTCCTTAGGTGGGAGGGTAGTGAGCCGCAGCCAAAGTCAGGAGTGGCTGCTCACGATCGAGCCTCACACGCGAGGGCGGGCACGAAAAGCGGAGGAATCTATCCGGGGAGAGGAACATCCAGGGAGGAAATCCTCCCCCTTTCCCCGGGTGCGATCGATGTCATGCTGGGAAGCATGACCAGCAACGTTCCCCTCAACGAACTGGGAGAATTCCTCAAGAAGCGCCGCTCACAGCTGAGCCCGCACACGGTCGGACTTCCGTCGACCAGCCGGCCCCGCCGGGTCGAAGGACTGCGCCGCGAAGAGGTCGCCCAGCTCGCCTCCATCAGCACCGACTACTACACCCGGGTCGAGCAGGGCCGCATGCAGGCGTCCGCCCCCGTGCTGGACACCATCGCCCGCATCCTCCACCTGGACGACGACGAGCGGGGCTATCTCTTCCAGCTCGCGGGAAAGGCCACCGTGCGCACGCGGCGCCGGGGCGTGCAGAAGGTCCAGCCGCAACTGCAGCGGGTGCTGGAGGACCTCACCGCCGTCCCGGCCATCGTGCAGGGGCGGCGCGGGGACATCCTGGCGTGGAACGCACTGGCGGCAGCCCTGGTCACCGACTTCTCCCGCATTCCGGAGAAGCACCGCAACTACCCGCGGCTCATCTTCACCGATCCGGCGATGCGCACCCTGTACGCCGACTGGGAGACCGCCGGGCAGGTCACCGTGGCGCAGCTGCGGATGGAGGCGGCGAAGCATCCCGAGGACCCCCGCCTGATCGCGCTGGTGGGTGAACTGTCCATGCGCGACCAGCAGTTCGCCCAGTGGTGGGGCGATCACCGCGTCGCCGCCCGCACCGTGGGCACCAAGACCTTGATCCATCCGGTCGTGGGTGAGGTCACCCTCGACTGCGACACCCTCACCGCCAGCACCGACCCCGACCAGTACATGACGGTCTGGACCGCTGCCCCGGGCTCCCCCGCGCACGATCAGCTGCGCATCCTCGCCTCCTGGGCCGCCGACCAGAACCTGCCCGCCTCGTCAGGATGGGAAGCATGACCAGCAACGTTCCTCTCAATGAGCTCGGCGAGTTCCTCAAGAAGCGCCGCTCCGAACTGAGCCCGCGCACGGTCGGGCTGCCGGAGACGGGCGGGCCCCGCCGGGTGGACGGTCTGCGCCGCGAGGAGGTCGCCCAGCTCGCCTCGATCAGCACGGACTACTACACGCGGCTTGAGCAGGGCCGCATGCAGGCGTCCGCTCCCGTGCTGGACATCATCGCCCGCGTTCTCCACCTGGACGACGACGAACGGGGCTATCTCTTCCAGCTCGCGGGCAAGACCACCACCCGCACCCGGCGCCACGGCAGGCAGAAGGTACAGCCCCAGCTGCAGCGGGTGCTGGACGACCTCACCGCCGTCCCGGCCATCGTGCAGGGACGGCGCGGGGACATCCTGGCGTGGAACGCACTGGCGGCAGCCCTGGTCACCGACTTCTCCCGCATTCCGGAGAAGCACCGCAACTACCCGCGGCTCATCTTCACCGATCCGGCGATGCGCACCCTGTACGCCGACTGGGAGACCGCCGGGCAGGTCACCGTGGCGCAGCTGCGGATGGAGGCGGCGAAGTATCCCGAGGACCCCCGCCTGATCGAGCTGGTCGGTGAACTGTCCACACGTGACAAACAGTTCGCCCAGTGGTGGGGTGACCACCGCGTCGCAGCCCGCACCGTGGGCACCAAGACCCTCAACCATCCGGTCGTCGGCGAACTCGTCCTGGACTGGGACACCCTCACCGCCAACACCGATCCCGACCAGCACCTGACCGTCTGGACCGGCGCCCCCGGATCTCCCACTCACGAGCGGCTGAGCATCCTCGCCTCCTGGGCCACCGACCAACACATGTCGCCCT
>NZ_JAPWHT010000679.1:0-3801 GCF_027270795.1 Streptomyces sp. ActVer | reverse complement strand
CCCGGCGACCGCTGGCACCCGGCGGCGTCCCTCGCCGGAGCCGCCGCCCTGCTCCCGCCCCTGGGCCGGCGCGTCTTCCTCACGACGGGCCGCCTGGGTCTCGCGGCCTTCGCAGGCGAGCCCGAACTGCACTACCTCGTACGCTCGGTGGAACCCCCCGAGCCGCCGATGCCGCGCCACACGGAAGTCCTGCTGGCCCGCGGCCCGTTCACGGTGGAGTCCGAAACGGCCCTCCTGCGCGACCACCGCATCGACGTCCTGGTCACCAAGGACAGCGGCGGCTCGGCCACCTCGGCCAAACTGACGGCCGCCCGGGAACTGGGGCTGCCGGTCGTGGTCGTACACCGCCCTCCCCTCCCGGAGGGGGTACGAGCCGAACCGGATGTGGCGTCGGTGCTGGCCCGGCTGGGCTTCGGGGAGGGGCGGGAGGCCGGGTAGGAGGCAGGATCGGACGGCTCGGGATGCGTGCTCGTCGTGCTGGTCAGGTCTCCGTCGTGGCCGCCGCCAGGGACTTGGGGCGGTCCTCCGTCAGGATGTCGTGGGTCAGGTCCTCGACCAGAAGACGCTTGGCGATGGTGTCGACGGCGGCGCGGAGGTCCGCGCCGGAGGGGCGTCCGATGTCCTGTTCGACGCGTTCGGCGAGCGCGGTGGCCAGGGCCTTGCCGATGACGCGGGCCTCGCGGTCACCCGCCTCGGTGTGGGAGAAGAGGGTGCCGTCGCGTGTGAGGTAGCCCTCCTCGACCATGCGCTGGAAGACCGGGACCAGGACTTCCGGAGGCATGCGGCGGCGGGCTGCGATCAGGCTGAGGCTCGCATGGCCGACCATCCTGGTGAACAGTTCCACCTGCATGACGGCCCAGGCGCCCGCGATGTCGAGACGGGTGTCGGACTCGGTGACGAGCCGGCGCATGGCGTCCGGACTCGTACCGCCGATGATCTTTCCGACCACGGCCTCCAGACGCCGCTGGTTGTCGGCCGAGGAGGGGGTCGCGAAGCCCTCGCCCAGGTCCGTTGACCCCATCCGGGCGCTGTCGCGCAGCTGCACCTGCTTGAGGAACAGCGCGACCACGAAACCGATCAGCGTCACCGGCACGGTCCACAGGAAGACGGTCTGGAGCGTGTCGGCATAGGCCTCCACGATGGGCGCGGCGGTCGCCGACGGCAGTTCGTGCAGCCCCTCCGGACTGGTCGCGGCCTTCGTGAGGGCCGCGGGGTCGGTCCCGGTCGTCCGGGCCGCCTCCGCGACGCCGTCCGCGAGCTGCGGCGCCAGCGTGTTCGTGTAGATCGTGCCGAACACCGCGGTGCCGAACGAACTGCCCAGCGTACGGAAGAAGGTCACCCCGGACGTCGCGGTGCCCAGGTCGGAGTACTCGACGGTGTTCTGCACGGCGATGGTGAGCACCTGCATGCACAGACCGATTCCGGTGCCGAGGACGAACATGTAGAACGACGCGAGCCAGGTGTTGGTGCCGGGGCCCATCATGGAGAGCAGGTACAGGCCGACGCCCATGACCAGGGACCCGACGATGGGGAAGACGCGGTAGTGGCCGGTCTTGCTGACCACGTTGCCGCTGAACACCGACGCGATGAGCAGCCCGATGACCATGGGCAGGGTGCGGACGCCGGAGATCGTGGCCGAGTCGCCGTCCACGTACTGCAGGAACGTCGGCAGGAACGTCATCGCGCCGAGCATCGCGAAGCCCACGATGAAGCTGAGGATCGAGCAGACCGTGAAGACGGGGTTGCCGAACAGCCGCATCGGCAGCATCGGCTGGTCCGCGCGGGTCTCCACCCAGCAGAAGGCCGCGAGGGCGACGACGCCGCCCGCGAAGAGGCCGATGATGACCGGCGAGCTCCAGGCGTACTCGTTGCCGCCCCAGCTCGTCGCCAGGATCAGGGCGCTGGCGCCGACGGCGACCAGAGCGATGCCCAGGTAGTCGATGACCGGGCGGGAGGGCGACTTCACCACCGGGATCGTGCGGGCCGCGGCCACGACCACGAGGATCGCGATGGGGACGTTGACGTAGAAGCACCAGCGCCAGGTGAGGTGGTCGGTGAAGAGGCCGCCGAGCAGCGGGCCGATGACGGTGGCGACACCGAAGACGGCACCGATGGCGCCCTGGTACTTGCCGCGCTCGCGCAGCGGGATCACATCGGCGATCAGGGCCATCGCGGTGACCATCAGACCGCCCGCGCCGATGCCCTGCACGCCCCGCCAGACGATCAGCAGCGTCATGTTCGAGGCGAGGCCGCACAGGAACGAGCCGGTGATGAAGATGATCGCCGACGCCTGGAAGACCACCTTGCGGCCGAAGAGGTCACCGAACTTGCCGACCAGCACGGTCGCGACGGTCTCCGCGAGCAGATAGCTGGTGACCACCCACGACATGTGTTCCGCACCGCCGAGGTCCGACACGATCGTCGGCAGGGCCGTCCCCACGATCGTCTGGTCCAGCGCGGCCAGCAGCATGCCGAGCATGATCGTCACGAAGACGACGTTGCGGCGGCGCTTGTCCAGCACGGGCGGCTGAGCGGGAGCCGTCCGAGCCTCGGACGGCGGCTCGGCGGTGTCGGTGGTCGTCACACCCGTCAGCTTCACACCGGGTGGTGGCGGCTGCATGCGGGGCCGTCCGCACGGGCGCGAGCCCGCTACCGCGGTGGTGCGGGGCGGAGGTGGGGTGTTGGGGCAGGGGTGGGGTGTCCGGCGTCCCTGAACGCTCCCCGCTGGAAGGCCGGTGCGTCGGCTGCGGGTTCGCCGTGGCTGGTCGCGCAGTTCCCCGCGCCCCTTTTGGCGCGCGCCTGCCGGACGCGTCTAGTCCCGGGGGTGTCTGCGCAGCAGGTACGTGTCCATGATCCAGCCCTTGCGGTCGCGGGCCCGCTCGCGCAGTTCGGCGATGCGCGGGGCCGTCTCCGCGAGGGGGCCGGAGGCCAGGATCTCGTCGGGCGTGCCGATGTAGGCGCCCCAGTAGATGTCGATGTCCTGGTCGGCGTACTGCTGGAAGGCCTGGTGGGCGTCGAGCATGACCACCACGTCGTCGACGTCCTGAGGGAAGCCCTGGGCGAGCCGGCGGCCCGTGGTGATCTGGACGGGCCGGGCCACACGGTTGAGCCCGGTGCGGTGGCGGGCGACCAGCGCCGAGACGCTGCTGATGCCCGGCACGACGTCGTGTTCGAAGGAGGCCGCGCCCCGGTCGAGGATCTCCTCCAGAATCCCCAGCGTGCTGTCGTACAAGGAGGGGTCGCCCCAGACGAGGAACGCCCCGCTCTCGTCCTCGCCCAGCTCTTCGGTGATCAGCCGCTCGTAGATGTCGGCCCGCGCACTGCGCCAGTCGCCGACGGCGGGGGAGTAGCGCGCGCCGCCGGCGGCCCGGTCCCGCTCCGGATCGCGCGCCTCCACCAGGCGGTACGTCCCGTCCGGCAGATGCGCGTCGAGAATGTCACGGCGCAGCTGGACGAGGTCCGACTTGGCCTCGCCCTTGTCGAGGATGAAGAACACGTCCGTGCTCCTCAGCGCCTTGACCGCCTGCAGGGTCAGTTGGTCGGGATCGCCCGCTCCGATGCCGATGACATGAATCTTTCGCACACCCCGAGTCTGCCCCACGCCACCGACGGTCCCGTCACCGCGTCCGGCGCAGGAGGGCCGGCCCGGCCCTGAAGCGCTGTCAGACCCCGCTGCCCCGCAGCCGCGGCGCCCACACCTCCGCGTCCACGGCCGCCCCGTCCTTCTCCACCGTGTCCGCCAACTCCCGCGCCCACGCGGCCAGTCCGGCCAGCTCAAGCCCGTACGGCCGAGACCGCCCG
>NZ_JAPWHT010000678.1:0-3806 GCF_027270795.1 Streptomyces sp. ActVer | reverse complement strand
CGGCCGGCGCGGGCTTCGGACCCGCGGGCGAGCACAGGGCGGAAGCCGGGTCATTCGGCGGCTCCGCGCCCGGCGCTCCGGCGACGGGCCATGCGGGCTTCGGCGCACCGGAACCGAGCGGGGCCGGGGGCTCGGGTACAGGAGCAGCCGCCTTCGGTGCCGCGGGCGTCGGCGCCGCGCCCGGATCCACCGGAGCCGGAGAAGCCCGGCCGGGGCCCGCGGATCCGGCGACGGACGGGACGGGTGCCTCGACATCTGCTTCGGGACCGGCCTCCGCCTCCGCCTCCGCCTCCGCGGCGAGCGGTTCCGGGCCCGGCTTCCCGGACGCGGGCCCGACAGCACCCGGTGCCCAGCAGGCAGGCGGCCACGGCACCCCCTCGGCCGTGGGCTCCTCCGCACCGCCCCCGTTGACGGGGCCGGGCTTCGGTCCGCCCGAGTCGATGGCTCAGCCCGCCGTTCCGGCCGGCCCCCGGCGCCGCAAGGGCCGGGTTCTTCTCGCCGCCGCAGCGGTGACCGTCGTGCTGGCAGCGACCGGCGTCACTGTCGCTCTCATGAACGGCGGCGACGAGTCGAAGTCCACCGCCGGGCCCAGAGCCTCCCAGGGCGGCGACGCCACCCCGTCCGAGGGCGCGAGCCGTGGCTCGATCGACCTGTCGGACGACACCAAGCCCACGGAACAGGGCGACAAGAAGGAGTCGGCGAAGCCGGGCGAGAAGCCGGAGCGCACCGAGGACGCCAAGCCCACGGACAAGGCACCGGTCCCTTCGCCCGAGCCCAGCAACGGCGGTACGACGGGCGGCGGTTCGGACGGCGGCACGACCGGCGGAGGCGGCGAACCCAGTTCCGCCCCGGTCTGCCACGCCATCGGCGGCGGCAAGTACAACTGCGAGGTCTGGAAGACGTCCAAGTCCTACACCGCGGCGGGTGCCGAGGCGGGCACCCTCAACGCGGGCACCAACTACTTCTACTGCCAGCAGAACCTCGGCCGCCGCGAGACCTATGGCGAGTGGACGAACGTCTGGTGGGCGAAGACCGACGACGACAGCGGCAACACGAACGTCTTCGTCAGCGACGTCTACATCAAGGGCGGCGACAACGACGCGCCGGTTCCGGGACTGCCGGTCTGCTGACCGGGCAGGTACTTCTCCAGTCCGGAGGCCGTTGTCCACCCCTCCTCGGCGAACAGCCGGGTGCCCGCGGTGCACAGCCGCAGATCGCCGCGCGCCCGGGCGCAGAACTCCTCGGGCGTGGCGCCGAACAGGTCCCGCAACCGCGGTGACCGGCAGAGGAGTTGGGTGAGCAGCGGCCGCTCGCCGGGATGCCTCAGCGGCGTCCCCGTACCGTCGTGGAGGACTCCGCGCCGGTTGACGTAGAGATGGGCGCCGTCGAGCGTGGCGCCCGACTCCAGCTCGATCCGGACGTCGGCGGCGGGCAGTGACACCCGGTCGTACGCCCCCGCCGGCGCCGTGACGCCCTCGCTCGCGTCGACCGCCGCGAGTTGCGCGGGGTCCAGCCAGGTGAGGAACAGTTCGCGGGTGTGCCCGGGCGCGCGGAAGGGCGACGCGGACACGTACCCCATCGCGCTGACGTGCGCCGAGACGCCCACCTCCAACCCGGTGACCCGCGCCTTCGCCAGCGGGATCGGGGACGACAGCTCGTACTCCCGCATCTTGTGGCGGAGTTGCCCGGGGCAGGCGTTGGAGCCGACCGCGAGGACCGGGACGCGGCCGGGGAACGTGTGGCCGGTGAGGGGCAACAGCCGGTCCCCGTCCAGGAGTCCCGATTCCTCGGGCCAGGCGCCCGGATACGTCAGCGGATGGTCACGCGGCGCCTCGGCCAGGCCGAGGGCTTCCAGCGTGCGGTCGGCGTACGGGTCGCGGGCCGTCATGTGTCAGCCCGAGGGCGGCAGTTCGCCCGAGCCGCGGGTGATCAGACGCGTCGGGAGTTCGATGCGCTCGGGAAGGACGAGCGAGCCGTCGAGCTGACGGAAGAGGCGCTCCGCGGCCGTACGGCCGAGCTGCGCGGCGTCCTGGGCGACGACGGTGACCCCGGGCTGGAGGAGGTCGGCGAGCTCGATGTCGTCGAAACCGACCAGGGCCACCGGACGGGAGCCCTCGGCGATGACACGCACGGCCGTGACTGTCACACGGTTGTTGCCCGCGAAGATCGCCGTGACGGGGGAGGGGCCCGAAAGCATGTCCTCGGCCGCCTTGCGCACCCGCTGCGGGTCGGTGACACCCAGGGACATCCAGGCGTCCTCCACCGGAATGCCGGCGTCCTCCATGGCGGCGCGATAGCCGCGCAGACGCTCGGCGGAGGTGTGGATGCGCGGCATGTCACCGATGAACCCGATCCGGCGGTGGCCGTGCGCGATGAGGTGGGCGACGCCGTCGCGCGCACCGCCGAAGCTGTCGGAGAGGACGACGTCCGCGTCGATCTGTCCGGCGGGGCGGTCCACGAAGACCGTGGCGACACCCGCCTTTATCTCCGGCTCCAGATAGCGGTGGTCGTCACCGGCCGGGATGATCACGAGCCCGTCCACGCGGCGCGCGCACAGCGCGAGGACCAGCTCCTGCTCGCGGTCCGGGTCCTCGGCGCTGGAGCCGTTGATCAACAGGGCGCCATGGGCGCGGGCCACTTCCTCCACCGCGCGGCTCAGCGGACCGTAGAACGGGTCCGCCAGATCCTCCAGTACGAGACCGATGCTCGCCGTACGCCCCTTGCGGAGCACCCGCGCGCTGTCGTTGCGCCGGAAGCCCAGCGCGTCGATCGCCTCCTGTACGCGTCGCTCGGTGTCGGGGGTGACTCCTGGCTCGCCGTTGACTACACGCGATACCGTCTTCAGACCGACCCCGGCACGCGCCGCGACGTCCTTCATCGTGGGACGGTTGCCGTAGCGGCTCTCGGTTCGGCGGGCGGTCTCGGCCACGATGCGCTGTCCTGTCCTGTAGTCCATGGGGCTGCGTCGGTCCTGAGGATGCTCGGTTGGTCGCCAGATCGGGGTGTGGCGTCGAGCATAGAGCCTGGACAACGTTGTCAGATGCGGGAGAGACTGTCCATCGCAATCTCCGGCCTACCCTTCCTCACTGCGAGACCGGCCTGCCCTTTTCTCATGGTCCAAATGGGATCCAAACGGGAGATCAGAAACTGATGCACACCGACCTCGTGGCCGCGCTCGACATCGGCGGCACCAAGATCGCCGGAGCGCTGGTGGACGGCCACGGCCGGATCCTGCTGCGCGCCCAGCGGCCGACGCCCGCGCAAGAGGGCGGCGAGACCGTCATGGCGGCCGTCGACGCGGTGCTCGGCGAACTGACCGTCTCGCCCCTGTGGAGCCGGGCCACGGCCATCGGCATCGGCAGCGCGGGCCCGGTGGACGCCTCCGCGGGCACCGTGGGCCCCGTGAACGTGCCCGGCTGGCGCGACTACCCCCTGGTCGAACGGGTCCGGGCCGCCACGGCGGGGCTGCCCGTCGAGCTGATCGGCGACGGCGTGGCGATCACCGCGGCCGAGCACTGGCAGGGCGCGGCACGAGGACACGGCAACGCGCTCTGCATGGTCGTCTCGACCGGCGTCGGAGGCGGTCTCGTCCTGGGCGGACAGCTGCACCCCGGACCCACCGGCAACGCCGGTCACATCGGCCACATCAGCGTGGAACTCAACGGCGACCCCTGCCCGTGCGGGTCCCGTGGCTGTGTCGAGCGCATCGCGAGCGGCCCGAACATCGCGCGCCGCGCCATCGAGGGCGGCTGGCAGCCCGGGGCCGAGGGCGACACCTCGGCGGCCGCCGTGGCCGCCACCGCCCG
>NZ_JAPWHT010000677.1:0-3819 GCF_027270795.1 Streptomyces sp. ActVer | reverse complement strand
CGCGGCGACCCGCTCGGCCTCCGCGCGGGCGGCGGCCAGGGCCTGCTCCGCCTCGCCACGGGACTCGTCGACCAGCCGGCGGGCCTGCTGCTCACTGCGGGCCCGCAGCTGCTCGGCCCACGCCACGTTCTCGTTGACGTGCGACTCGACACTCTGCCGGCGCTCGGAGAGCTCCTGGTCGAGCTGCTGGCGACGGGTGACCGCCTCCTGGTGCAGCTCCGCCTGGAGGCGCGCGGCCTGCTCGGCGTGCTCCTGGAGGATCCGCTGCGTCTGCGCGCGGGCCTGGCTCAGCTCCCGCTCGGCGTCCTGGCGCAGCTGGTCGGCCTGGATCTGCGCGTTACGGAGCATCTGCTCGGCCTGATAGCCGATGTCGGCGCTGTCGTAGGCAGGCCGGGTCGCCAGACTGCGGCGCGCCTCGTGCAGCTTGGCGCGCAGCACCTCGACCTGATAGCCGAGGTCCTCGGCGTGCTGGACGGCCTTCTCCCGCTCGGTCTTCAGCCGTTCCATCTCGGCCTCGAACCGAGAGAGGTGGTCGACGTCAGCCGCCGGCTCTCGCTCCTGGCGTTCGTAGCCCCGCACTGCGCGGTCCCATCCGTCCCCTGGTCGCAAGTCTCTCCAAACGAGCACCGTCCATCCGCCGAACGGGGCCCCCGGGGAATGGTGTCAGATCAACGGCGGAGCACACGCTGCTGCCCCGCCACTCGCCCCCGAAACCTGGACCCCGGCCCTCGGATCCTGACGATGAGGACCCGGACCGCCCCGAAGAAGCGGCGGCCGTCCCCAACCCTACCGGCCCTTATGTACGCGGGTCAGTGCTCAGGTGACTCAACGGGCGCCGATGTGACCAGTTCTGTCAGGACGCCGTGGCAATCCTTCGGGTGCAGAAAGGTGATGCGCGACCCCATCGAACCCCTGCGCGGCTCGTCGTACAGCACGCGTACGCCCTTGTCGCCGATGGCGGCCGCGTCCGCGTCCACATCCGCCGTACCGAAAGCGATGTGGTGCACGCCCTCACCGTTCTTGGCCAGCCACTTTCCGACGGCGGAGTCCTCGCGGGTGGGTTCCAGGAGCTGGAGATAGGAGGCGCCCCCGTCGGACGTCTCATTGATCTTGAGCATGGCCTCGCGCACGCCCTGCTCCTCGTTGACCTCGGTGTGGAAGACCTCGAAGCCGTATGTCGCACGGTAGAACTCGACAGTCGTGTCGAGGTCGAAACAGGCGATCCCGATGTGGTCGATTCGCGTCAGCATGGTGTCAGTGCAGCGCTCCCGAGGCGGTTACGCAACGTGCGCGCGATCACACACCGCACCGGATGACGGGGGGCGTACCGCTCAGTACATTTTCAGTAAACCCTCGTTCACTCCTCAGCTGTGCAAGCTGGAAGGGGATCGCTCCTCATGTCTGGAACGAACAGCACCACCTCCGTCGTCGTCGCGGGTGCCCGCACCCCGATGGGACGGCTGCTCGGCTCTCTGAAGTCCTTCTCCGGAGCCGACCTCGGTGGTTTCGCGATCAAGGCCGCCCTCGACCGTGCGGGCATCGGCGGCGACCAGGTGCAGTACGTGATCATGGGTCAGGTGCTCCAGGCCGGGGCAGGGCAGATCCCGGCACGCCAGGCCGCGGTCAAGGCGGGCATCCCGATGAGCGTCCCGGCGCTCACGATCAACAAGGTCTGTCTCTCGGGCCTGGACGCAATCGCGCTCGCCGACCAGCTGATCCGCGCCGGCGAGTTCGACGTGATCGTGGCGGGCGGCCAGGAGTCGATGACCAACGCTCCCCACCTGCTCCCGAAGTCCCGGGAGGGCTACAAGTACGGCGCGATCGAGATGCTCGACGCCATGGCGTACGACGGGCTGACCGACGCCTTCGAGAACATCGCCATGGGCGAGTCGACCGAGAAGCACAACACACGCCTGGGCATCCTGCGGCCCGAGCAGGACGACTTCTCCGCCCTCTCGCACCAGCGGGCCGCCGCCGCGCAGAAGAACGGCCTCTTCGAGGCCGAGATCACCCCGGTCGAGATTCCGCAGCGCAAGGGCGAGCCCGTCGTCTTCAGCAAGGACGAGGGCATCCGCGGCGAGACGACCACCGAGTCGCTCGGCAAACTGCGACCCGCGTTCGCCAAGGACGGCACCATCACGGCCGGCTCGGCCTCCCAGATCTCCGACGGGGCGGCCGCCGTCGTCGTCATGAGCAAGGCCAAGGCGCTGGAGCTCGGACTCGACTGGATCGCGGAGATCGGAGCCCACGGAAACGTCGCGGGACCCGACAACTCTTTGCAGTCGCAGCCGTCCAACGCGATCCAGCACGCCCTCAAGAAGGAGGGCATCGGCGTCGAGGATCTTGACCTGATCGAGATCAACGAAGCCTTCGCCGCCGTCGCGGTCCAGTCAATGAAGGATCTCGGGGTGTCCACGGAAAAGGTGAACGTCAACGGCGGTGCCATCGCCCTCGGTCACCCGATCGGCATGTCCGGCGCCCGGCTCGTCCTGCACCTCGCCCTCGAACTGAAGCGCCGGGGCGGCGGAGTGGGCGCGGCGGCGCTGTGCGGTGGCGGCGGGCAGGGTGACGCGCTGATCGTGCGGGTACCCAAGGTCTGACGCACGTTTCCCGTCCGATGAACGGAGCTGTGATGCAGGACGTCGCCTCGCTGGTGACCCAGGCCAGGGAAGGCCGGCCGCGGGCCGTGGCCCGGCTGATCTCCCTGGTGGAGGGGGCGTCCCCGCAGCTCCGCGAGGTCATGGCCGCACTGGCGCCGCTCGCGGGCAACGCGTACGTCGTGGGGCTCACGGGCTCGCCCGGTGTCGGCAAGTCGACGTGCACGTCGGCGCTCGTGACGGCCTACCGCCGGCAGGGCAGGCGGGTCGGTGTCCTCGCCGTCGACCCGTCCTCGCCCTTCTCGGGCGGTGCGCTCCTCGGGGACCGGGTGCGGATGTCGGAACACGCCTCGGATCCCGGCGTCTACATCCGCTCCATGGCCACACGTGGGCATCTGGGCGGGCTCGCCTGGGCCGCCCCCCAGGCCATCCGGGTGCTGGACGCGGCCGGGTGTGACGTCGTCCTCGTGGAGACCGTCGGCGTCGGGCAGTCCGAGGTCGAGATCGCGTCGCAGGCCGACACGAGTGTGGTGCTGCTGGCTCCCGGCATGGGCGACGGCATCCAGGCCGCCAAGGCGGGGATCCTGGAGATCGGTGACGTGTACGTGGTCAACAAGGCCGACCGGGACGGGGCGGACGCGACCGCGCGTGAGCTGAACCACATGCTGGGGCTCGGGGAGTCCCGGGGGCCGGGGGACTGGCGGCCGCCCATCGTGAAGACGGTCGCGGCGCGGGAGGAAGGGATCGACGAGGTCGTCGAGGCGCTCGAGAAGCACCGGGCGTGGATGGAGGAGCGGGGGGTGCTCGCGGAGCGGCGTCTCGCTCGGGCGTCCCGGGAGGTCGAGACGATCGCCGTCACGGCTCTGCGCGAACGGATCGCAGACCTTCATGGTGACCGCCGCCTCAGCGCGCTCGCGGAGCGGATCGTCGCGGGCGACCTGGACCCGTACCGGGCGGCGGACTCCTTGGTGGAGGGCCTGACAGAGGTCTGACCCTGGGGCTTCGCCCCAGACCCCGTGGGGTGTGTTGTCGGGTGCGGGTTGGGTGTGGCTGGTCGCGCAGTTCCCCGCGCCCCCAAAAACCTGGGGGCGCGGGGGACTGCGCAGTCTTTTGGGGGTTCGGGGGCGGGGCCCCCGAGTTAGTGACGATGGGGGTCCCCCCGCTCGGGCGAAGCCGAGAGTGGGGGAGGGTAGGGGCGGCGGGGGCGAGAAAACCCGGCCCC
>NZ_JAPWHT010000676.1:0-3836 GCF_027270795.1 Streptomyces sp. ActVer | reverse complement strand
CGTCCTGCACCACGCCGGCGAACAGCTCGGTGCCGCGTGCGGCGAGCGGCTGGACGACCACTCCGGTCATGAGCCCCGCGAATCGCGTCTCCAAGTCCCGGAAGGCGGCCCGCACCTGGGAGTCTCCCTGGAGGTCGAGATGGAGGGCGTGCTGTTCGCTCTTGTGCAGCAGGCCGGGCCAGTGGGCCTTCATGACCACGCGTCCGTCGGGGCCGCGCAGCCGCCCCGCGGCGACGACCGCGTCGTCCTCGGTCTCCGCCCAGGCCCAGTCCAGTTGTGGAATGTCGTAGCAGGCGAGGAGTTCGGCGCAGGTGCGCGGGTCGAGCCAACCGCCGTCCGGGTGGGCGGCGAGGAAGGTCTCGGCGACCGTGTGCGCGCGGCTCGTGTCGACGCCTGCGAGGTCGGGGATCGTGCCCGCAGGCCGGCTCAGCCATGCCGAGCGCCGGGCCGCGTGGGCCAACGCCCTGGCGGCTGCCCCCGGTTCGGCGTACGAGGGGACGGCGCCGCCTTCTGTGGCGGGCAGCAGCTTGACGGGCAGGTCCTGCTCCAGCCGTACGACGGCCACCGTGCGGGGGCGGCGTCCGGGACCGTTCGTGAGGGCCCGGACGAGGTTGTCACCCGTCGCGGCGGCGACGGCCGTGGGAACGAGGGCCAGCAGGACGGCGTCGATGCCGGGGCACCGCGTCATCCGCTCCACGCAGTCCTTGAGCTGCTCCTCCGTCACCGCCGCCGTGGCGTCGACGGGGTTGCCGACGGCCGCGCCTTCGGGCAGTACGGCGAGGAGGTCGTCGATCACCTCGGGGGTGAGCCGGGGCAGGGACAGTCCGGCCTCCGCGCAGGCGTCGGCGGCCAGGACGCCCGCGCCGCCCGCGTTGGTGACGATCGCGACGCGGGTGCCGGCCGGGAGCGGCTGGGAGTGCAACAGGGCGGCGGTTTCGAGGAGTTCACCGACCGATCCGGTGGCGGTGATGCCCGCCTGGGTGAACAGCGCCTGACGCGTCATGGTCCGGGTCGCGGCGGCCGCGGTGTGCGAGGCGGCGGCACGTCGGCCGGCGTCGGTGCGGCCCGCGTCGACGGTGAGCACCGGCATGCGCCGGGTCACGCGCCGGGACGTGCGGGAGAACGCCCGTGGGTTGCCGAAGGACTCCAGGTGCAGCAGGGCGAGTTCGGTGCGGCCGTCGCTCTCCCACCACTGGAGCATGTCGTTGCCGCTGACGTCGTACTTGTCACCGAGCGAGGCGAAGGTCGAGACGCCGACGCCGAGCCGGGAAAGGCCGTCGAGCAGGGCGATACCGACGCCGCCGGACTGGACGGCGACACCCGCCGTGCCGGGACTCGGATGATCGGCAGCGAAGGTCGCGTCGAGGGAGAGCGCCGGATCCGTGTTGGAAACCCCCAGGCAGTTGGGCCCGACGAGACGCATGCCGTAGGTCCGGCACGCGGCCAGCAGCGCCTGAGCCTCAGTGCTGTCGAGCCCCGCCGACACGACGAGGAGCGCCCGTACGCCGGTCTTGCCGCACTCCTCGGCGGTGGCGGGTACTGCCGCCGCAGGCACGGCGAGAACCGCCAGGTCCGGGACCTTGGGCAGTGCGCCGACCGACGGATACGACGGCACACCGAGCAGCGAGGTGACGCTCGGGTTCACCGCGAACAGGCGCCGTGTGAAGCCGCCCGTGCGCAGATGGTGGAGAAGGGCCCTGCCCACCGACCCGGGCCGACGTCCGGCACCGATCACCGCGATCGAGTCCGGCCTCAGCAGGGGCTCCAGGCTGGCCACGTCGGCGGCCCGGCCGCGTGCCTCCACCGCCGACAGATAGGTCTCGTCCTCTTCCAGTTCGATGGTGCAGCGCACTTCCGGGCCCTCGAAGTGGCGGGCCGTGCGCAGCCCGAGGTCGGCGAAGAGCTGGAGCACTTCGTGGTTCTCCGCGAGTGCGTCGGCCGTGACAGCGGTGATGCCTTCGGCGCGGGCGGCTGAGACCAGATGCTCGATGAGAAGAGTGCCGACACCCCGGTGGTGCAGTCCCTCGGCCACCGCGATCGAGATCTCCGCCCGGCCCCTGTCCTCGCCGGTCTCGTACTCGGCCAGGCCGATCACCTGGTGCTGCGCCTCGGCGAGGAGCGCACGGTGTCCGGGGCGCGGCGGTGCGCAGGCGCGGTCGGCCGCCATCTCGGCGGACCGGCGGCTGGCTCCGAAGAACCGAAGCCGGAGGTTCTCCGGGGACATCTCCTCGTACAGCCCCCGGAGGGGTTCGTGGTCGCCGGTCTCCACGGGGCGTATACACACCGTGGTCCCGTCCGCGAGCAGTGCGTGAACCGTGTGGGGGCCGTGCTTGTCGTCCGTCATCTTGGTCCTCCTCGAGCCTCTCGACAGTTCGAGCATCCGGCGGACCATGTGCTCACCCCAGGGGCTGTCCGGGGTCGGCTTCTGGGCCGGTCGGCCCTGAGTCCTGTCCGGACGGGGAAGGCGGAGGGGCCATTGAGCTCCGTTCGGATCCGTATGGCCCCTGTGAGCCGGGCAGTGCCATGGCGGACCGTGGACCGCAAGGACTTCCGTCTGTCAGAAGGGCGAACCGCCATGGAGCGAACGGTCGTTGTCGGCATCGACGGCTCTGCGCGCAGTCGCGTCGCGGTCGACTGGGCGGTGGGCGAGGCGCGGTTGCGTGGCCTGCCGCTGCGGGTCGCGCATGTCTCGTCGCTGCCTGCCGAGGAGGTACTCGCGATATGGCCGTACTGCCGTGAACCCGCCCCGGACGCGTGGGTGAAGGTGCTTGCCGAAGATCACCCGGCGCTCCGGATCGAAGGCGTCGGCCTCACCGGAGAGGCGGTGCCGGCGCTGCTGTCCGTGGGGACGCGGGCCGACCTCCTGGTTCTCGGTATGCGCGGTGCGGGAGGCTTCGCGGGACTGGCCGTCGGCTCCGTGGCACACGGCGTCGCAGCGCTCGGGAACCGGCCCGTGGTGCTCGTCCCCGACCGTTCCGCCGTCGGCGGGCGGTCACCCCGCGCAGTGACAGTCGGCATCGACGCGCGCCGTCCGGCGGCCGCCGCGCTGGACTTCGCGTTCGACGCCGCGGAGCGGCGCGGGGCGCTGCTGCGCGTCGTCCATGCCTGGCGGCTGCCGTCCCCCGCCGAACAGTGGATGCCGTTCGCCCTTCCCGAGGAGGACCGAGGCGCCTGGGAGGACCAGGAGGTCCAGCAGCTGTCGGACGTACTGCGACCGTGGCGGGAGAAGCATCCACACGTCCACGTCCACGAGGACGTGCGCCTGAAGAGTCCGTCTTCCGCCCTGGTCCAGGCATCGGCCTGCGCCGAACTACTGGTCGTGGGACGGACCGGCACGTCGCTCGGCCCCACCCTGCATGCGGTGGTGGATCACACCGAGTGCCCGGTGGCGGTCGTTCCGTCCTGAAGGAGACTGCCGTCATCGAGTGCCCATGGGCGGCATGGCCGGCAGGAGGACGGCGAGGGTGCCGCGCGCGGCGTACGAGCAGGAGCTGCCGAGTCGGCAGACGGAGCTGGTGAAGCTCCAGGAGTGGGTGGTGCACACGGACGTCTCGCAGGCCCCGTGGTTGGTCGTGGAGGGACGACAAGCGCCGGGCCCGCCTGAACATGATCGCCCACCTGCTCGGCTCCGTGCCGTACCACGAGGTGCCGCGGCCAGTGCTGGAGCTGCCGGCCCGGCCGCCCTCGACCGGTCACCAGCGCCCGCCGCGCGATCTGCAGACGTACGTCCCCGATCACGCGGCGAGCTCCGGGCCGGCCCCGGTGTTCACACCCGCTGCGGTACCACGGCGACAGGGCAGGCGGAGTGGTGCGGGACCGCGTGAGCGACCCGCCCG
>NZ_JAPWHT010000675.1:0-3836 GCF_027270795.1 Streptomyces sp. ActVer | reverse complement strand
CTCCGGTACCCGCCACCCCGCTCCGCCCCTCCCACCCCGAAGTACCTCTGGAAGGACTCACGTGACCACCGTTACCCGACGTGTCGCGCCCGCCCCGGGAACCACCAACTCCATCCGATTCCCTCAGGGATTCACCTGGGGCACGGCGACCGCCGCGTACCAGATCGAGGGTGCCGCCTCTATCGACGGACGCACCCCTTCCATCTGGGACACCTACTCGCACACGCCAGGCAGGGTGCGCAACGGCGACACCGGTGACGTGGCCACCGACCACTACCACCGCTGGCGCGAGGACGTCGCGATCATGGCCGACCTCGGCGTGAGCGCCTACCGGTTCTCCCTGTCATGGCCGCGGGTGCAGCCGACCGGCCGCGGCCCGGCCGTACAGAAAGGCCTCGACTTCTACCGAGCGCTGACCGATGCCCTGCTGGAGAAGGGCATCGAACCGGTCGTCACGCTCTACCACTGGGACCTGCCGCAGGAACTGGAGGACGCGGGCGGCTGGCCGGAGCGCGTCACGACCGACCGGTTCGCCGACTACGCGACCCTGGCGGCCCGTGCACTGGGGGACCGGGTGAAGACCTGGACCACCCTCAACGAGCCCTGGTGCAGTGCCTTCCTCGGATACGGCTCCGGTGTCCATGCTCCCGGGCGCACCGACCCGGTCGCGGCCCTGCGCGCGGCGCACCATCTCAACCTCGCGCACGGCAAGGCCGTTCAGGCACTGCGTGCCGAACTGCCCTCCCGCGCGCGGACGTCCATCACGCTCAACATCCACCACGTCCGAGCGCTGACCGAGACCGCCGAGGACCTGGAGGCGGTCCGCCGGATCGACGCGCTGGCCAACCGTGTCTTCACCGGCCCTCTGCTGGAGGGCGCGTACCCGCAGGATCTCCTCCAGGACACGGCCGGCCTGACCGACTGGTCCTTCGTGCAGGACGGCGACCTCGCCGCGATCCACCAGCCGCTGGACTTCCTGGGCGTCAACTACTACACGCCCACCCTCGTCTCGGCCGCCACCGACGAGGCGAGCCACGGCTCCGACGGTCACGGAGCGAGCGAACACAGCCCCTGGCCGGGCGCGGACCGGGTTGCCTTCCACCGCCCCGAGGGCAGCACCACCGCGATGGGCTGGGCGGTCGACCCCAGCGGTCTGTACGACCTGCTGATGCGGCTCAAGGCAGAGTTCCCCGCGACGCCTTTGATGATCACCGAGAACGGGGCCGCGTTCGACGACTACGTCAACCCGGAGGGCGAGGTGAGCGACCCTGAACGCATCGCCTACCTGCACGGCCACCTGTCGGCCGTGCAGCGGGCGATCGTGGCCGGCGTAGACGTACGGGGCTACTTCCTGTGGTCCTTGCTGGACAACTTCGAATGGGGGTACGGCTACAGCAAGCGCTTCGGTGCCGTCTACGTCGACTACCCGACCGGTAAGCGCATCCCCAAGGCCAGCGCACGGTGGTACGCCGACGTGGCCCGCACTGGCGCGTTGCCGGATCGGGACGGTGAGAATCGGTGAGCTCGCGTGTGACGTCGAAGCACAGCCGGGGACCGGCCGATCACGGTCCAACGGTGTTGCAGGTCGGTTCCTCCGTCCTTCTCCTTGTGGGTCCATCGCGTGACGTGTCGGGGGTCTTCGTCTGACAACACCGGGCGGACGCTCATGGAGCATCCGCCCGGTGTCATAGGCGGGTTCTCAGGTCCCTGGGTTGAAGACAGCGAAGGCTGAGCCTGCCATCGATCCTTGATCACCCAGGTCGGGAGCGCACCAGCGAAGCGAGAAGCGGGCGATCTACGCTGTCGCGGGAGGCCGATACAGGCCAGGCTCAGGCAACGCGGGGGAATCGGGTGGAGTGGGAGCTGGGAGCGGCCGGCCTTGCAGTCGGGATGCTGATAGCCGTGGTGACCGCGCCGGTCGGAGTGTCCGGGGCCGTGTTCCTGCTCCCCGTGCAGCTCAGCGTCTTCGCCGTGCCCAACCCGGCCGTCACGCCCACGAACCTGCTCTACAACGTGGTCGCAGGGCCTGGTGCCCTGCTGCGTTACCGACGCGACGGCACCCTGAAGGGCCCGCTCGTGCGCCGTATGGTGCTGGGCACCCTGCCCGGTGTGATCCTCGGAGCGGTCATCCGCGTGTTCGCCCTTCCGGGCCCGAACGTCTTCCGGCTTCTGGTTGCCGCTCTGATGCTGCCGCTCGGTACGTGGCTCATCACCCGAACCCTCCGCCCTTCACTCCCGGAGACACGAGGCCCGGAGCCTGCGCCCCGGACGATCACCGGCCTGGCGCTCGCCGTCGGGGTCGTGGGCGGCATCTACGGCATCGGCGGCGGCTCGATCCTCGGCCCCATCCTCGTCGGCCGAGGTGTTCCCGTTTCCAAGGTCGCCCCCGCCGCGCTCGCCTCCACCTTCGCCACTTCCCTGGTCGGCGCCTCCACATACGCCCTGCTGTCCCTGGTCCACAGCGGCAGCATCGCCCCCGACTGGTTCCTCGGCCTGGCCTGCGGACTGGGCGGTCTCATCGGCGGTTACCTCGGAGCACGCCTCCAGCCACGCATGCCCGAGACGTTCCTCCGCCTGCTACTCGGCACCCTGGCCGCCGCACTCGGCACCCTCTACCTTTGATCTTGGCGAGTGCTCGGCCGTTTTCGGCGGGGGTGGAGGCCATTTCAGGGCTGCTCTGACCCGCGTTGTGCGCACGGGTCCGCAGTGTTGTCCTCAGCCGGTGGGGCGTTGCTGGTTCTCGATGTACTGCTTGACGACGGTCAGCGGTGCCCCGCCGCAGGACCCGGCGAAGTAGGAGCCGGACCAGAAGTGTCCGCCCCACAGGTAGCGGCGGACATGGGCGTCGTATTCCTGGCGCAGGCGTCGGGAGGAGACGCCCTTGAGGCTGTTGACCAGCTTGGAGAGCTGGACCTTGGGTGGGTAGTGGACGAGGAGGTGGACGTGGTCCTGTTCGCCGTTGAAGTGCTTCAACTCGGCCTCGAAGTCCTGGCAGACCTCGCGCATGACCTCCTCCGTGCGGGTCAGCATGGCGTCGGTGAACGCTTTCCGCCGGTACTTCGTGACAAAAACCAAGTGGACATGGAGGTTGTGGACGACGTGGCGACCCGTGCGTACGTCGGGGTTTGGATTCCAGCGTGGTGACATAAACCAATACTGTAGAGTGTCGTCCATGAGTGATCATGGCGTGGAGACACGGCACTTCGGGCACCGCGCCCGGCTCGCATTGCCCCCTGCCATGGCGCTCAAGGCTGACGACCAGGCGCACGCGGCCCGCACGATGTGGAACTGCCTGCACGCGTGGTGGCAGATGATGCCGAAGGAGAAGCGGACGCTCGGACACGCGGACGCCGCGATCCGCCAGGACATCGATTTCCTCGCGGTC
Organism: Streptomyces sp. ActVer; assembly: GCF_027270795.1. Taxonomy (NCBI): domain Bacteria; kingdom Bacillati; phylum Actinomycetota; class Actinomycetes; order Kitasatosporales; family Streptomycetaceae; genus Streptomyces; species Streptomyces sp. ActVer. The sequence continues at coordinate 451 of NZ_JAPWHT010000675.1, read as the reverse complement.
CTTCCCGCTCAGGCCGCGCAAGCGGTGCTGAAAACGTATTTCCAGGCGTGGAAGAACTGAACCGCCCCGGCTCGAATAGAGACTCGATTTCATGAAAGGATCGAGTCATGGCACGACCTTCCCGTTACCCGCTTGAGCTCCGCCGCCGTGCGGTGCGCATGGTCGCTGAGGTGCGCGACGATCACCCGAACGAGACGGCCGCTCTGCAGACGGTGGCCGACAAGCTCGGCATCGGCTCCCGCGAGACGCTGCGGAACTGGGTGAAGCAGCACGAGATCGACGCGGGGACTCGTCCAGGGACGACGACGGAGGAGTCCGCCCAGCTCAAGGCGTTGAAGAAGGAGAACGCCGAACTGAAGCGGGCGAATGAGATTCTGAAGGCCGCGGCGAGTTTCTTCGCGGCCGAGCTCGACCGGCCACACACACGCTCGTAGCGTTCATCGACGAGCAC
>NZ_JAPWHT010000674.1:0-3839 GCF_027270795.1 Streptomyces sp. ActVer | reverse complement strand
GGCCCCGTGCCCGAGCTGGAGCAACGCGGCCTCGGTCGTACGGCGCTGGACCTCGTGCGCCTCGTACGACACCGGTCACCGAGCTCATCCGGTCCATCAACGGGCCGGTGCGCGACCTGGCCTTCTCCCCGGACGGGGCGTGGCTGACCTGGTCGCACCCGGGCATCGGCCGCACCCTGCGCCAGATCAAGATGGCCAGGATCGAGGGGCCGGGCGCACGCACGATCGTCGACGTCACCAACGGCCGCTTCGAGGACGAGAACCCGGTCTTCACCCGGGACGGCCGCTTCCTCGCCTTCCTCTCCTGGCGCGGCTTCGACCCGGTGTACGACGTCCACACCGGCGACCTGTCCTTCCCGCTGGGCTGCCGCCCGTACCTCGTCCCCCTGTCCTCGGCGACCCCGTCCCCCTTCGCGCTGAACCCCGAGGGACGCCCGGCGGCCGGCGGTCTGGACCCGGTCGAGGACGACACCGGCGACGGCGCCACGGTGACCGTGGAGATCGAGGGCCTGGAGAGCCGGGTGACGCCCTTCCCGGTCACGGCGTCCAAGTACTCGGCGCTGTACCCGGTCGCGGGCGGCGGCCTGGTCTGGCTGCGCTGGCCGATCTCGGGCGCGCTCGGCGAGACGTTCGCGAACCCGGACGACACGAGCGGCCGTCCGACCCTGGAGTACTTCAACATCACCAAGGCGAAGAAGTCCGAACTCGTCGAGCACCTCGACTGGTTCGCGCTGAGCGGCGACGGCAGCCGGCTGGTCGTGGTCGACGAGGGCGACCTGCGCGCGGTTCCCTCCACGGAGTCCGGCGACGGCGACACGACCGTCTGGATCGACCTCCGCCGCATCCTCCACGAGGTGGACCCGGCCGCGGAGTGGCGCCAGGCGTACGCCGAGGCGGGCCGACTCATCCGCGCCTACTTCTGGGCCCCCGACATGTGCGGCATCGACTGGGACCGGATCCTGGAGCAGTACCGCCCGCTCGTCGAACGGGTCGCCTCCCCGGACGAGTTCGCCGACCTGCTCCGCGAGGTCCTGGGCGAACTGGGCACCTCGCACGCGTACGTCACCGCAGCCCGGCGCGACGAGGGCCCGCCCCACTACCAGCGGGCGCAGGGCCTGCTCGGCGCCAACTTCGTGCGGCGGGACGAAGGCTGGCTCGTCCAGCGCATCCTCCCCGGCGACTCCTCCGACTCCAAGGCCCGTTCCCCGCTGGCCGGTACGGGCATCCGCGAGGGCGCGGTCCTCACCCACGTGGACGGCCGCCCGGTGAACCCCGTCCCGGGCCCCTTCCCCCTCCTCGCGGGCGCGGGCGGCACGACGGTCGAGCTGACGTTCACCCCGGCGGAGGGCGGGGGCCGCTCGCGCCGGGTCGCGGTGGTCCCCCTGGTCGACGAACGCCCCCTGCGCTACCAGGACTGGGTCGCCAAACGCCGTGAGGTCGTACGGGAGTTGAGCGGCGGCCGCTGCGGCTATCTGCACATCCCGGACATGGGCGGCTCGGGCTGGGCCCAGTTCAACCGCGACCTGCGCATGGAGGTGTCGCGGCCCGCCCTCATCGTCGACGTACGCGGCAACGCCGGCGGCCACATCAGCGAGCTGGTCGTGGAGAAACTCACCCGCACGATCCTGGGCTGGGACCTCACCCGCAACGCCCAGCCGGTGTCGTACGCGTCCAACGCCCCGCGGGGCCCGGTGGTGGCCCTGGCCGACGAAATGACCTCGTCCGACGGCGACATGATCACGGCGGCGTTCAAACTCCTGAAGCTGGGCCCGGTGGTGGGCCAGCGCACCTGGGGCGGCGTCGTCGGCATGACCGGCCGCCACCGCCTCGGCGACGGCACCGTCATCACGGTCCCCATGAACGCCGCCTGGTTCGACGCGTACGGCTGGTCCATCGAGAACCAGGGCGTCATCCCCGACCTCGAAATCCTCCGCACCCCCCTCGACTGGGCAGAAGGCCGCCACGCCCAACTGGACGACGCAGTCCAACTGGCCCTGGACCTCCTCTCCCTACACCCCGCAGCAACCCCACCGACCTACGAGAACACCCCCACCAGAACCCGCCCTGAGGCGGGTCCTGCGGGGCGCCGAAACCGCCTCCCTGGGGCGGCTGGTTGGGCGGCGGGGGCGGCGGCTGACTCATGACGTGTGTACCTCGGATACGAAGGGGACGAAGGTCTGGTGGCCGTGGACGGGCCGGACGGGACGAGCGCGGAGGGCGTGCGGGAGAGCCGGCCGGGTCACTTGCCGAAGGCCAGCATGAGCTTCTCCTTGGACTCGTCGTTGCCCGTCAGGCGAGTGGTGGAGAGGTAGAAGCGCCCGTCCACGTAGTCGACGGCCTTCGAGAAGAAGCCGTCCTCGATGTCCGCGGTGCCCTGCGGGTTCTGCAGGAGCTTCTGAGGCGTGTGCGCGCTGCCGCCGGTCGGGATGGAGACGACCCGCCCGCCGGCGTCGTACGAGGGCTGCACGTAGGCGATCAGGTTCGTGCCGTCCAGCTTCATCGGCATCATCGCCTCGTCGGCCGGGGACTTGACCCGCCACTTCTCCTTGCCGCTCTCCAGGCTGATCGCGACGACCTCGTTGGCGCCGCTCTTCGCCTCGGTCGGCAGGTAGAGGGTGTTCGCGTCGGACGCCACTCCCCCGCAGCCCTGGAGGTCGCGCGAGAGGATCGCCCAGCCGCACTCGGGCGCGAACGACTCGTCGACGTCGACCTCCGAGCGGACCGAGCCGTCGTTCTTCAGCGTGGTGATGTTCCACTGCTTCTTGTCGGCGTTGGTGAGGTAGATGACGGCGGGGTCGACGGAGTAGGTCCGCTCCACGCGCCAGCCCTTGGGGAACTTCTTGGTCCACTTGGCCTTGCCGGTGGCCGGGTCGAGTTCCTGCACCTCGTCGTGCTCGTCGTCGCCGCCGGCCCCGCAGGACGAGACGGCGAGCAGCTTGGCGCCGCCGGTGAACGCCGACGGGAAGCAGGAGGCGCCGTACTTCTTCTTGTCGTAGAGCTTGTCGCCGCTGGTCACGTCGTAGCCGACGCCGGACATGGAGCGGCCGACCATCAGCGTGTCGCCGACGATGTTCAGGCTGAGGCTGAGGGCGCTGTCGAAGAGGTCACCTTCCGGGATCTCCTTCGTCCAGCCCTTCTTGCCGGTGGCGAGGTCGAGTTCGACGACCTGGTTGCACTCGGCGGTGTCCTTGGTGCCTTCCTTGTACGCCACGAAGACCTTGTCGGCGGACGTCTTCTGCGGGGACACCGCGCAGATCTTCTCCGGGAAGGAGACCGCGGGCCAGGCGACCTTGCCGTCGTCGACGTTGTAGGCGAAGACCTGCTTGTACGCGGCCTTCACGGCGACCTTGTCGGTGACCCACAGGCCGGGGGCGTCGGCGCCGGAACCGGGCGCGTCGGGCGCCTCCTTGTACCAGAGCACCTTCGACTCGCCCGCCTGGCGGCCCTCGTTGAGGTCCTCGGTGCCCGCGTTGCCGTCGCCGTCGCCGTCACCGGGGTTGACCGGGGCGCCGGATTCCGAGGCCTTGCTGTCCTGGCTCTTGTCGGCGACGGGCTTCTTCTTGGAGTCGTCACCGCTGCCGGAGACGGCCCACACGGTGCCGCCGATGACGAGCGCCGCGGCCAGCGCCGCCCCGATGATCACCGCGGGCTTCCCCTTGAAAGGGTTGCGCGAGCCACCGCCCGGCGGTGTCCCGGGCGCACCCGGGAACTGCGGCTGCTGTGGATAGCCGTATCCGGGCTGGCCGTACCCTACCGCTCGGGGCACCTCGTGGAGTTGGTCAAGAAGCTCACCACCCCTGTCCTCAACGTCGGCGAGGCATGGGCCGACCAGGCCATGG
>NZ_JAPWHT010000673.1:0-3852 GCF_027270795.1 Streptomyces sp. ActVer | reverse complement strand
GGCCAGCCGGCGCCCGCGCCGTTGTGGCTGAACAGCCAGGTGCCCGCGGCGAACGGTGCCGCCGCGGCCTCCCCGTCCGCGCTCGCCACGGTCGCGTCGCGCACCGCGGCGAGCAGCGCGCCCGAGCGCACCACCCGGGCGAGGTCGGCGAACGAACGGTCGCCCCAGATCGGCCCGGTACGCCGGTAGCGCGCCGGCACCGGATCGCCCTTGGCATACCAACCGACCCCGAAACCATCGGCGTTGACGGTCCCGTGCTGTTGCCGCCGTGGCGCCCACGACTGCCGGAAGAGGCTGTGCGGCGGGTCCACGAGAAACCGTCCGAGCCGCTCCTCCGGGCCCAGGAAAGCGAGATGACGGCACATCAGACGGTCTCCGGATCGGCGTCCCGGGCGGTTCGGAACCCGGAGAAGATCTGCCGCCGGATCGGGTAGTCCCAGTTGCGGAACGTCCCCCGGCAGGCCACGGAGTCGACCGCGAACGAGCCGCCGCGCAGCACCTTGTACTCGGGCCCGAAGAAGACCTCCGAGTACTCCTTGTACGGGAAGGCCGACAAGCCCGGGTAGGGGAGCAGATCGCTGGACGTCCACTCCCACACATCACCGATCAACTGCCGTACGCCGAGCGGGGACTGGCCCTCCGGGTAACTGCCGGCGGGGGCCGGCCGCAGATGGCGCTGGCCGAGGTTGGCGTGCTCGGGTGTCGGGTCGGCGTCGCCCCACGGGTAGCGCGTGGAGCGGTCGCCCGCCGGGTCGTGACGGGCCGCCTTCTCCCACTCCGCCTCAGTCGGCAGCCGCCGGCCCGCCCAGCGGGCGTACGCGTCGGCCTCGTACCAACTGACGTGCAGTACGGGCTCGTTCGCCGGTACGAGCTCGGTGACACCGAAGCGCCGCCGCAGCCACTCTCCGCTCTCGCGGCGCCAGAACAGCGGCGCTTCCATGGAGTGGGTCTGTATGTGGGACCAGCCGGCGGGCGTCCACCAGCGCTGGTCGGTGTAGCCGCCGTCCGCCATGAACGCCTGGTACGCGCCGTTGGTGACCGGCGTCGTGTCGATGTGGAACGGCGGCACGAGCCGCTGGTGCGCGGGCCGTTCGTTGTCCAGGGCCCATGGCTCGGTGGACGTGCCCATCGTGAACGGGCCGCCGGAGACCAGCACTTCGGCCGGTCCGTTGAACGCCGGGTCGGGCATCGGGTCCGGCGCGGTCAGCGCCGCCGGACCTCTGCGCAGCTGATGGGTGATCAGCATCGTCTCGTCGTGCTGCTGTTCGTGCTGGGCGATCATGCCGAAGGCGAAGCCCGCCTCGGTGAGCTGTGTGCCCGTGCCCTGGAACGAGGCGCTCTCCAGGACGTCCAGCGCCCGGCCGCGCACCTCGGCCGCGTAGTGGCGGGCCTCGGCGGGCGGCAGCAGCGGCAGCGAGGGCCGCTCGGAGCGCGGGTGCTCGAACGCGTCGTAGATGCCGTCTATCTCGGGCCGCATCGCGTCACGGCCGGCGACCGTCCGCAGCAGCCACAGCTCCTCCTGGTTGCCGATGTGCGCGAGGTCCCACACCAGCGGCGACATCAACGGCGAGTGCTGGGCGGTCAGTTCGGGATCCTCCACGCAGGAGGTCAGGAGCGCGGTGCGGTCACGGGCCGTGGTCAGTGCCGCCAGCGCGCGCTTCCTGAGCGTCTCCGGGTCGGCCGGGGAGGAGTGGGAACCGGGGTCGGTCATGTGCGGAGGTCCTTCCCGTGGAACAGGTCTTCTTTGCCGGGGAGTTCCGTGCCGTGGAGCAGCGGCCCGGTGCCGTCGAGGTGGTCGAGGATGTCGTCGGCGGGGCAGCGGCCCCGGGCCACATAACGGTCGGTGAACTCCGCGACCGCCTCCTGCACCTCGGCGCTCGCGCCGATCCGGGGCAGGGCGTCGGCGGCCGCCGCGAAACAGGTGACGGCGGCCTCGCGCAACTCGGGGTCGGTCAGGCCCGCGCGGGCGGCCGCCGTCCACAGCGGGTTCTGCGGCGCGGGCAGCGAGGCGGCCCGCTCGGCGAGCGGTTTGACCGTCCGGTAAGCGGTCTCGGCGGCCTCCGCGTCGTCGAACAGCGCGGCCGTCACGGCGAGCGGCACGATCCAGCCGTTCTCGCCCGGCTGCGCGTCGATCATGCGCAGCTCCAGATGGCCGCGCGGCCGCACCGGCGGGAACAGCGTCGTCTGGTGGTAGTCGAGATCCTCCCGGTCGGGCGGTGCGTCGGACCGGGTCCACGCACGGAAACTCAGCCCCTCCGGCACGTCCCAGGGACCGCTGGGCGCCCGGACGCACATCACCGGCGCGTCCAGGACGTGCCGGGCCCAGGCCGTCCGCGGATCGCCGTCGAGGGGCGGGGCGCTGGTGCGGCCCGGATCCATCGCGGCCCACAGGGACTGCCGGGTGGAGCGCCAGCCCGTGGGCTGCCCGCAGGCCATGGGGGAGTGGGCGAACGCGGCCACCAGGACAGGGCCCAGCTGATGCGCGAGCCACCAGCGCCGCCCGTGCCCGAGCGGACCCGGCTCCTCGTACCCGGCGTCCAGGCAGACCTGGACGGAGGCGGAGGTGCACATCATCGCGCGGCCCTCGGGGCCCGTGCGGTCGAGGTAGGTCTCCATGGCGTCGTAGCGCGGGTCATGGAGGAAGCGGGTGGGCGGGTTCCAGGGGTCCTGGCCCAGGCCGCTGAGGGCCAGGTCCGCCTCGCGCAGTACCGCGCGTACGGCGTCGAGGTCGGCGGACACGGACCCCACGCACTCCATCAGGGAGGCGGCGGGAGCGGAGCTGAGCTCCAGCTGACCACCCGGTTCGACGGTGAGCGCCGAACTCAGGGGCAGGGCCCGCAGTGCGGCGTAGGCCGCTTCGAGACGTTCTGGTGGTACGGGGAGTCGCGGGGAACGCGACTCGTGGACGAGCCATTCGAGTTCCACACCGAGGAATCGGGGCGGGCCGGTCTTGAAGCAGATGCCGCGGACCAGCGCCTCCACTTCGGCCTCGGTGACGGCGGAGCGCCGGGGCTCCGTACAGTCACTCACCGAATCGGACATGTCGGGATCCTCCTGAGATTCCATCCATGCCGCCGGCCCGGCTTCGGATGGGCCGGGCCGACAGTCGCTCGTCCCACCCAAGACCCTTACGGCGCCTCGCACAAGGGTGCGTATCGTCGCTTTTGGGGCCGGGAAACTCTGTTGCGGCGCCATACCAGGATCGCTCACCATGCGTTCATGAGCACGACGGGGGATACGACGGTGGATGTAACAGGGGAGTCGGGGGAGATCGCGTGGGACGCGATCATGGCGCGTACAGGGGTGGCGCCATGAGCGCCCGCCTGCGCGGCATCGCGCGGCAGACGGAGGAGATCGTCGCGGCGGGTTCGTACCGCGCGTCCGACGGACGCACGGTGTCGATCGCCGCGGCGGTGGCCGCCGCGCGGCAGGGCACACGGATGTACGGGCCCGGGCCCGTGGAGACACCGCCGACCGGCCCGGCGGACACGTTCTTCGAGGTCACGGGCGAGAGCAGCCTGGAGGCGGCGCGTCGGCTGACCGGCCCGGTCGCGGTCCTGAACTTCGCCTCGGCCCGCAACCCCGGCGGGGGCTATCTGAACGGCGCGCAGGCCCAGGAAGAGGCCCTGTGCCGGGCCTCCGCGCTGTACGCGTGCGTGGTGGAGGCCAGGGAGTTCTACGACCACCACCGGGCACACCGGGACCCCTTCTACACCGATCGGGTGATCCACTCACCCGCCGTCCCGGTTTTCCGCGACGACCGGGGACAGCTCCTGGACGAGCCGTACACCGCCGGATTCCTGACCGCGGCCGCGCCCAACGCCGGGGTGGTCCTGCGCACGGCGCCGGAGC
>NZ_JAPWHT010000672.1:0-3862 GCF_027270795.1 Streptomyces sp. ActVer | reverse complement strand
CACAGCTGCGATCGGATGCCCCGTCGCGGCCCCGACCCGACACCACACGGCTGGCGCGTCTTTAGGGGCGCGGGGAACTGCGCGACCAGCCACACACCACCCGCACCCATACACGATCCGACCCCACCCCCTTCCACCCCCGCGGAGCGAACCGGAGTCACAATGGTGATCATGAGCTCGCCCCTGACCTTCCAACCGGTCCTGCAGCGAATCGCCGAAGAGATCGCAGCCGCCCCCGACCGCGGCCGCCCCGCCGACTACATCCCGGCGCTCGCGGCATGCGACCCGCACAGGTTCGGCATGGCGGTCGCGGAGCTGGACGGCACGGTGTACGGCGTCGGCGACTGGCGGAAGCCGTTCTCGACCCAGTCCATCACCAAGGTCTTCACCCTCGCCCTGGACCTGGCCCGAGAGGGCGACGAACTCTGGGAACACGTCGGCCGCGAACCCTCCGGCAACCCCTTCAACTCCCTCGTGCAGCTGGAGTACGAGAACGGCATCCCCCGCAACCCCTTCATCAACGCGGGCGCCCTCGTCGTCACCGACCGCCTCCACACCCGGACCGGCAACGCCGCGGACACCCTCCTCGACTTCCTGCGCGCGGAGAGCGGCAACGAACAGCTCGCCATCAACAAGGACGTCGCCGCCTCCGAGGCCACCCGCGGCGACCGCAACGCCGCGCTGGGCCACTTCATGGCGTCGTACGGGAACATCGAGAACCCGGTCCCGGTCCTCCTGGACCAGTACTTCCACCAGTGCTCCATCGAGGCATCCTGCGCCGACCTCGCCCTCGCCACCGGCTTCCTCGCCCGCCACGGCATCCGCTCCGACGGCACGCGCCTGCTGACCCAGAGCCAGGCCAAACAGGTCAACGCGATCATGCTCACCTGCGGCACGTACGACGCGGCGGGCGACTTCGCCTACCGCGTGGGCCTGCCGGGCAAGAGCGGTGTCGGCGGCGGCATCATCGCCGTCGTCCCCGGCCGCTGCACGCTCTGCGTCTGGAGCCCCGGCCTGGACGAGCGGGGCAACTCGGTGGCGGGAGTAACAGCCCTGGACCGCTTCACGACCCTCACGGGCGTGTCCGTGTTCTAGCCGGTTCTCCGGGAACGTCCGACAGCTGAGAACCGCCGTCCGCAGTCCGGTAAGACGGCGGCCATGCTGCGGCTGCCGCCCGGAGGGAGACGTGTCGCTTTCCGGCCACCCCGCGTTGACACGCTGACCGAGTGTTGGCCAAGGGTTTCTCCGTCGATCTGCGTCGCTGTCAACTGCTCGGGCTCACGGGCTCGGTCGCCCTCGCGCTGGGAGGCGAGACGGCCGGGGCGCTGCCCGTAAGGGAGTTGTCGGCCCTCGCGTCCGGACCGGCGGCGCTCGGGCTGGTCGGCGTGTACTTCGGAGTGGTGCTGCTCATCGCGGCCTGGGGTCTGCTGGGACGCGTGATCCGAGGACCCGAGCCGCCGAGCCCGCGAGCCCTGCTGGTCGTACTCGCCGTGTGGGCCACACCGTTGCTCCTCGCGCCGCCCCTGTTCAGCCGCGACGTCTACAGCTATCTCGCGCAGGGCGCGATGGTCGACGCGCACATAGACGTCTACACGCACGGCCCGGCGATACTCGGCGGCCCGCTCGCGGACGAGGTCGCGCCCGTGTGGCAGCGGACCGCGACACCGTACGGACCGGTCTTTCTCGCGGTCTCCTCCGCGCTGTCCGGGCTGACCCGGGGCGAGGTGCCCGCCGGGCTGTTCGGGATGCGGGTCGTCGCGTTGCTCGGCGTGGCGCTGATGGCGGCCGCGCTGCCGAGGCTGGCCAGGCACAGCGGTGCCGATCCGGCCGCCGCGCTGTGGCTCGGCGCGCTCAACCCGCTCGTGCTGCTGCACCTCGTCGCCGGAGCGCACAACGACGCCATCATGCTCGGCCTGCTGGGCGCGGGACTGGTGGCGGCACTCGGCCGGTGGCCCGTCCTGGGCGCCGTGCTCGTCACCCTCGCCGCCCTCGTCAAGGTCCCTGCCCTGCTCGGCCTCGCGGCCGTCGTGGCCCTCCAGGTGCGGGCCGGCGGGTGCATGGCGAGAGCCATCGCCACGGCCGCGGCCGCCGCGGTGGCCACGACCGTCGCCGCAACGGCCGCCGCCGGTACGGGATACGGCTGGATCGGCGCCCTCAAGACGCCCGTGTCGCCGGAGAACCTGTCGCCCACGAGCGTCCTCGGCCGTGCCACCGGTGCCCTTCTCCAAGGCCTGGGCAGCGACCTCGCTCCCTTCGCGCTGCCCGCGTGGCACGCCCTCGGCCTCGTGGCCACCGCCGTCGCCGTACTCGCCATATGGCTTCGCACCCCCCGCCTCAGCCCGGTCTACGCACTGGGCCTCAGCCTGGCGACGGTGGCCGTGCTCGGCCCGGCCATCCGCCCCTGGTACGCGCTGTGGGGGCTGTTCCTCATCGCCGCGGCCGCGCCCAGCACTTCCGTACGCCACCGGGTGGCCGCAGTGACCGGGGCGCTCGCGCTCGCGGTCCTGCCCAGTGGCGGTCCGCCCGATGCCGAGCAACTGGCCCTGGCGGTGTCCGGCGGGATGCTCGCGCTGGTCGTGCTCTGGCAGGCCCACCAGACGACGAACGCACCCGTCCTGGGGCGGACCGCATGAGGCTGACCGGCACAGATCGCGGGCGGCTGCTCTTCGTGCTCGCCCTGGCAACCGCCGTTGCCGTCTTCACCGCGACCGTGCCGCTCCTGCGGGACTGGTTCGACCTGCGGGTCTACCACGGGGCCGTCGACGCCTGGATCCACCACGGCGGCAGCGTCTACGACTACCGGGTGCCGGGGACGGAGTACGGATTCACGTATCCGCCGTTCGCCGCGGTCAGCATGCTGCCGATGGCACTGCTCGCACTGCACGCCGCGATCGCCGTGGGGCTGCTGCTCAACCTCGCCGCGACGGCCTTCGTCCTGCACGTCCTGGCGGGGGAGAGGCTGCGCCGGCACGGCTGGTTCGGGCTCGCCGTCACGGTCTGTCTGCTCGCCCTTCTCGAACCGGTCCGCGACACCTTCAGCTTCGGCCAGGTCAACCTCGTACTCCTGGCCCTCGTCCTCGGCGACGCCTGGCTGCTGTCGACGGGCCGTGAGCGCTGGGCCGGCGTCGGGATCGGGCTCGCCGCCGCGATCAAGCTGACGCCCGCGATCTTCATCGTCCTGCTGCTGCTCGCCAGACGTCCGCGAGCCGCCGGGACCGCGGTGGGCGTCGCCGCGACCGTCACCGCACTCGCGGCCTGGGTCATGCCGGACGCCTCCCGCTTCTACTGGACCGAGGCGGTCTGGGACACCACCCGCATCGGCCGCCTCGACTACGTCTCCAACCAGTCGCTGCAAGGCGTACTGGCCCGGCTCGCCGACCCCGCCGAACCGAGCCGCGCCGCCTGGGCGCTGGCGGCGCTGGCCGTGCTCGGTGTGTGGGTGTGGCGCGCGCGCCGGGCGCTGGCCGCGGACGACGTGCTCGGCGCCTTCGCCCTCACCGGGCTCGCCGCCTGTCTCCTCAGCCCGATCACCTGGGTGCATCACCTCGTCTGGCTGCTGCCGTCGCTCGCGATCCTGTTCGGGGAGGGGTTCAGGCGCAGACGGCTGCTGTGGATCGCGGGGGGTCTGTACGCCCTGCTGTGCAGCAGTGTGGTGTGGCTGTGGTTCGACGACGCGTCCGGCATAGACGGCTTCATCGGCAGCAACACGTACGTATGGATCACCCTCGGTCTGCTCCTGGGGCTGCCCGTCGGTCAGGCACGGGTGAACCGCCCGCCGTGGAGGCGCAGGACCAGCGACACGGCACCCGCGCCCAGTCCGGCGGCGCCCGCGAGGGTCCCCGCCTCGGCCAGCCAGCCGACC
>NZ_JAPWHT010000671.1:0-3882 GCF_027270795.1 Streptomyces sp. ActVer | reverse complement strand
GGGAACTGCGCGGTCTTTTGGGGGTTCGGGGGCGGAGCCCCTGAGTCAGGTACGGGAATGGGTAGGGGCGGCGGGGGCGGGAGAAGCTATGCCGGGCGCAGCCACACCGTTGCCAAGGGTGGCAGCGTGAGGCGGACACTCGCCGCCCACCCCTGCTCCCCCTGAGCCTCGGCCTTGACGGGGCCGAGCCCCGTCACACCGCTGCCTCCGAAGGACATGGCATCGGTGTTCAGAACCTCCCCCCAGGCGGGCACGTCATCCGGAACCCCGAGCCGGTACTCGTGCCGGACAACCGGCGAGAAGTTGGACACGGCGAGCAACGGCGAGCCGTCCGCGTCGAACCGCAGGAACGCGAAGACGTTGTCCTCCGCCGCACCCCCCGCCACCCAGGCGAACCCGGAGGGATCGCAGTCCCGCTCCCAGAGCGCCCGCGTCACCCCGTACTGACGATTGAGCTCCCGGACGAGGTCCCGCACACCCTGGTGATCGGCGGCGGCCGCGTACGACGGGTCGAGGAGCCACCAGTCGGGCCCGTGCGCCTCGGACCACTCCGCGCCCTGCGCGAACTCCTGTCCCATGAAGAGGAGTTGCTTGCCGGGGTGCGCCCACATGAAGCCCAGATACGCCCGGTGCGTGGCCCGCTGCTGCCACCAGTCGCCCGGCATCTTGGACACCAACGACTGCTTGCCGTGGACGACTTCGTCGTGGGAGATCGGCAGGACGTAGTTCTCGCTGTACGCGTACACCATCGAGAACGTCATCTCGTTGTGGTGGTACTTGCGATGGACGGGCTCGTGGGCGATGTACTCGAGCGAGTCGTGCATCCAGCCCATGTTCCACTTCAGCCCGAACCCCAGACCACCGCTGTCGGTGGGGCGGGTCACCCCCTCCCAGGCGGTCGACTCCTCGGCGATGGTCATCACACCCGGCACCCGCCGGTACACCGTCGCGTTCGTCTCCTGGAGGAACGCGACCGCGGCGAGATCCTCGCGCCCGCCATGCACGTTGGGTGCCCACTGCCCGGGCTCGCGCGAGTAGTCGAGGTAGAGCATGGAAGCCACCGCGTCCACCCGCAGGCCGTCGACGTGGAACTCCTCGCACCAGTACACCGCGTTGGCGACCAGGAAGTTGCGTACCTCGGTGCGCCCGTAGTCGAACTCGTAGGTCCCCCAGTCGGGATGCTCGGCGCGGCGCGAGTCGCCCGGCTCGTACAGCGGCTCCCCGTCGAAGCGGGCCAGTGCCCAGTCGTCCTTCGGGAAGTGGGCGGCCACCCAGTCCATGATCACACCGATGCCGGCCCGGTGCAGCGCGTCGACGAGGTATTTGAAGTCGTCCGGCGTCCCGAGCCTGGAGGTCGGTGCGTAGAAGCCCGTTACCTGATAGCCCCACGAACCGCCGAAGGGGTGCTCCGCCACCGGCATCAGCTGAACATGCGTGAAGCCGAGGTCCTTGACGTACTCCGGGAGCTCGTCCGCCAGTTGACGGTACGTCATCCCCGGTCGCCAGGACGGCAGATGGATCTCGTAGACGGAGAACGGTGCCTCGTGCACGGCGATGTCCCCGCGGTGCGCCAGCCACTCCTGGTCGCCCCACTCGTGGTGGGACGCCGTCACGATCGACGCCGTCGCGGGCGGGACCTCGGTCCGGCGTGCCATCGGGTCGGCCTTGAGAAACCGATGGCCGTGCCGCGAGGTGATCTCGAACTTGTACCGCGCGCCCTCGCCGATGCCCGGCAGGAACAGTTCCCACACCCCGGACGAGCCCAGGGACCGCATCGGGAACGCGGTCCCGTCCCAGTGGCTGAAGTCCCCGGCCACCCGGACGCCCCGCGCGTTGGGTGCCCAGACGGTGAAGCGGGTGCCGGCCACGCCCTGGTGGGCCATCGGTTCGGCACCGAGCGCCTTCCACAGCTGTTCGTGCCGCCCCTCGCCGAACAGATGCAGATCGAACTCACCGAGCGAGGGCAGGAACCGGTAGGGATCCTGCACGGCCAGCTCGCTACCGCCCTCGTACCTGACCAGCAAGGTGTACTCGGGGATCGAATCGAGCGGCAGCACACCCGAGAAGAGACCGTCCCCCTCGCTGCTCAGCTCCATGCGTCGTCCGTCCGCCAACGCCACGGCCACGGCCGTGGCGAACGGCCGCAACGCGCGGAAGACGACCCCGTCCTGCACGGGATGGGCTCCCAGCAGCGTGTGAGGATCGTGGTGGGCGCCCGACAACAGACGCTCCCGATCCGTCACGTCCATGGGGAACGCCGGCGGCCGCACTGCGGGCCGGACGTCCTCGGTCACCGGAAGAGTCACGGCTGCGGTGATGTTGCGGGCCACGGGTCAGCCTCCTTGAGCGCTGTGGAAGGACGGGACCGGCTTCTGCGAACCAGAGCCGGAGGATGTGGGGGCGAGCTCGGCGAGGCGGGCGATCGCCGCCATCGGTACGGGCAGCCAGTCGGGCCGGTGCCGGGCCTCGTACAGCACCTCGTACACGGCCCGGTCCGTCTCGTACGCGCGCAGCAACTCCGGCTCGGCGCGCGGGTCCCAGCGTGCCTGGGCGGCATACCCCGCGCAGTACGCGTCCCGGCAGCGCCGCGCCCACTCCGGACGCCACGGGCGACGGCTGCGGGCGGCGTAGTCGAAGGAGCGGAGCATGCCCGCGACATCGCGTACGGGAGGCTGGGGGTGCCGTCGCTCGGCGATCGGGCGGGCCGGTTCGCCCTCGAAGTCGATGACGAACCACCGCTTCCCGGCCCGCAGCACCTGCCCGAGGTGGAGATCGCCGTGGATCCGCTGCACCGGACGGCCCGAGTCGAGGGCTGCGAGCGCGTCGAAGGCGCCCCGCAGTCCGTCCACGTACGGCTGGAGGTCCGGCACCGACCGGCTCGTGGCGTCCAGCCGCTCGTTCATCGAGGCGGCGAGCCGTCTGCTCCGGCGTCCGACCGGGGCGCCGAGGGCGAACGCGCCGGCCAGCGCCAGGTGCACCTCGGCCGTCGCCTGCCCCAGTTCGAACGCCTCGTCGGTGAAGTCCCTTCCCGCGGCCAGCGATTCGAGGGCCAGGGTCCACCCGTCGGCGGCATCGTGCAGAAAGGGCTGAAGCACGCCGAGCGTCGCTGCCTGCGGCTGCGAGGTCCGGAACCATGCCACCGGTGCGGGCACGCGGGTGCAGCCCTGCCGGGCCAGCGCCCAGGGCACCTCGAGATCCGGGTTGATACCGGGCTGGACGCGCCGGAAGATCTTCAGGATGTACGAATCCCCGTACACCAGGGAGGAGTTGGACTGCTCCGCGTCGAGGAGACGCGGGGTGAGACCGGCGGGGATCGTCACATGCGCCTCGCGCTCGAACCGCAGCGGGCCCACCGTGCCCGGAGTGCGCAGCCGCTCCAGGAGCAGGTCCGCCGACCGGGGCTCCTGAAGGGCGTCGTACACCATCATTCCGGCCAGCGGTCCCTCGCTCGCCCGGCCGATACGGGTGTGGGCCAGCCGTGGCGGCAGGACCTCCCGGACACCGAGAAGCAACTGGTAGCAGTCCCCGGGCAGATGAGCGGCGGTGTCGTGCCGCGTACTGACCAGGAGATGCAGGCATCCCGGATGCAGCTCGGTCGCCGACAGCAGCGCCAGCTCCGTGACCCGCCGGCCCTTGCCCGCGAACCAGCGCTGCTCCGGCAACCACGTCCGCAGCAGTCCAGCGAGAGACGTCAGCAGAAGAGCCGGACTGTGACTGCTGGGGCGGGGTGATACGACCTTGCGCATGGCGACCCGTCCTTTCAGGCGCACACCATCAATCGCTGTTTGGTGTGGGGAGCATCCGCGCGGAGTCGGAACCAGTAGAAGCCGTGTCCGGCGAGGGTGAGGAGGTAGGGGAGTTCGCCGATGGCGGGGAAGCGGA
>NZ_JAPWHT010000670.1:0-3896 GCF_027270795.1 Streptomyces sp. ActVer | reverse complement strand
GCCTCGTCGGAGGAGCCGGGCAGCCCGGTCCGCAGGTCGGAGAGGACCGCCAGGGTCGGGATGGGGGAACGGGCGGCGGTCACCAGGGCGCCGAGGCCGGAGCGTACGGAGCCGGCCATGTCGGCGGCGAGGACGTGCTCGTCGAGGCCGAGCGCGGCGTGCACGGCGGTCGCGTTCGTCTTGTCGAGGTAGGCGGGCGCGGCGGTGGCGAGGAAGAGCTGCCCGATGCGGGGGCGCAGCCCGTCGAGGGCCAGGGCTCCGCGGGCCGCCTCGACGGCCATGGAGGTGGTGTCCTCGTCGTAGCCCGCGACCGCCCGGGTTCCCTTGCCCGCCTTGGTGCCCAGGACCGCGGCGACATCCGTTCGCGCCAGGCGGTGGTACGGCACGTACGCGCCATATGCGATCAGTCCGGCCATCAGCGTCCTCCAGGAGCGTTGAGCGCGTTGTGTGCGTGCGTCGGCCGTTCGAAGACCGCGGCCAGGCCCTGCCCGCCGCCGAGGCACATGGTCTCCAGGCCGTAGCGGGCCTGGCGGCGGTCCAGTTCGCGCAGCAGGGTGGCGAGGATGCGGCCGCCGGTGGCTCCGACGGGGTGGCCCAGCGAGATACCCGAGCCATTGACGTTGAACCGGTCGAAGTCGGCCTCGGTCAGGGCCCATTCACGGGTGCAGGCAAGGACCTGGGCGGCGAAGGCCTCGTTGAGTTCGATCAGGTCCATGTCGGCGAGCTTCAGTCCCGCCCGTTCCAGTGCCCTGGCCGTGGCGGGCACCGGTCCGATGCCCATCGTCTCGGGCGGCACACCCACGACGGCCCAGGAGACCAGGCGGCCGAGCGGGCGCAGGCCCAGTTCGGCCGCGCGCTCGGGATGGGTGACGACACAGATCGAGGCGCCGTCGTTCTGCCCGCTGGCGTTCCCGGCGGTGACGGTCGCCCCGGGGTCCTGCCGGCCCAGCACGGGACGCAGCGAGGCCAGCTTCTCCAACGACGAGCCGGGGCGCGGGTGTTCGTCGGTGTCGACGACCGTCTCGCCCTTCCGGGTCCGTACGGTGACGGGGACGATCTCGTCCGCGAACCGGCCCTCCCGCTGGGCCGCGACGGCCTTCTCGTGCGAGCGCTGGGAGAGACGGTCCTGCTCCTCGCGGGGGATGCCGTACGCGCGCCGAAGGTTCTCGGCGGTCTCCAACATGCCACCGGGAACAGGGTGGTTGACGCCGCCGGACGTGACCCGGCCGCGGGCCAGCCGGTCGTGGAGCGTGGTGCCCGCGCCGCGTACCCCCCAGCGCACGTCGGTGGTGTAGAACTCGGCCTGGCTCATGGACTCGACGCCGCCGGCCAGCACCAGGTCGCTCGCGCCGGTCTGCACCTGCATCGCGGCGGTGATGACCGCCTGCAGTCCGGAGCCGCAGCGGCGGTCGATCTGGAGGCCCGGCACCTCCACGGGCAATCCTGCGTCCAGCGCGGCCACACGGCCTATGGCCGGGGCCTCGCCGTTGGGGTAGCACTGGCCCAGCAGGACGTCGTCCACGGCGGCGGGCGGTACGCCGGTGCGTTCCAGCACGGCGCGTACGACCGTGGCCGCGAGTTCGGCCGCCGTCACGTCGCGGAAGACGCCTCCGTAGCCGCCGACCGGGGTACGCAGGGGTTCGCAGATCACCGCGTCACGCAAGAGGGCGGGCATCCGTCGTGCCTTTCATGAGGGGTACGGGTCGGGCGGGGAGCGGGGTCACATGTACCGGCCGCCGGTCACCTCGACCACGGCTCCGGTGATGTAGCTCGCCATGTCGGAGGCGAGGAAGAGGACGACCTGGGCGACCTCGGCGGGTTCGCCCGCGCGGGCCATGGGGATCTCGGCGAGTTTCGCGTCCCAGGCGGCCTGGGGCATCGCCTCGGTCATCGCTGTACGGATGAGGCCTGGCTGTACGGCGTTGACGCGGATGGCGGCCCGGGCCAGTTCCTTGGCGGACGCCTTGGTGAGGCCGACGAGTCCGGCCTTGGCCGCGCTGTAGTTGGTCTGCCCGAAGTTGCCGACCTTGCCGGCGATGGAGGAGATGTTGACGATGCTGCCGCCCTGTCCGTGGGCGCGCATGGCCTCAGCGGCGTACCGGGTGCCGTTCCAGGCTCCGGTGAGGTGGACGTCGACGACTGCGCGGAAGTCGGCGAGGGCCATCTTGCGCAGGGTCGCGTCGCGGGTGATCCCGGCGTTGTTGACCATGACGCCGACCGGTCCGAACACGTCGGTGCCATGGGCGACGAGAGCGGCGACCTCGCCCTCGTCTGTGACGTCGCAGCGCAGCGAGGTGGCGGCCACGCCGTTCTTGGCGAGGAGTTCGGCGGCCTGCGCCGCGGCGACCTCGTTGATGTCGCCGATGACGACGGACGCGCCCGCACCACCGAGCACTCCGGCGATCTCGAAGCCGATGCCCTGTGCGCCGCCGGTGATCACGGCGTTCCGGCCGTCCAGCAGTCCCATGTCAGCCCGCCCTGGCTCGTCGCTATTCCTCTTAAATAGATAACCTATTACACTGAAACAATCAATACCGCGATGGGCCGGCCGAGCGCAGGAGGCACTGCAGGTGGACATCACCTATCCCCCGGAGACCGAGGCGTTCCGCACCGAGGTCAAGACGTTCCTCGCCGATGCCCTGCCCACCGGCTGGAAGGGCATCGGAGCCCTCGACGAGGAGGCCGCATGGACCTTCGCCCGCGACTGGCGCCGACGGCTCGCCGAGCACGGCTTCCTCTCGCTGACCTGGCCCAAGGAGTTCGGCGGCCGCGGCCTGTCCAAACTCCACCAGGTCGTCCTGATGGAGGAACTGGCCCTGGCGGGCGTGCCGTTCGGTCTGCCGCAGGACACCTTCGGCGTGAAGATGCTGGCGAACACACTGCTGCGCTGGGGTACGGAGGAGCAGAAGAGCCACTTCCTGCCGCGCATCCTCAGCGGCGAGGACACCTGGTGCCAGGGCTACTCGGAGCCGGACGCGGGCTCGGACCTCGCGTCCCTCAGGACGCGCGCGGTACGTGACGGTGGGGAGTGGGTGATCGACGGGCAGAAGGTGTGGACCTCCGGCGCCCACCACAGCGACTGGATCTTCGTCCTGGCCCGCACCGACCCCGACGCATCCAAGCACCGCGGCATCTCGTTCCTCCTCGTGCCGCTCGACCAACCCGGTGTCGAGGTCCGGCCGTTCCGCATGATGAGCGGGCAGCTCCACTTCAACGAGGTCTTCTTCAACGGTGCCCGCACCCGGGCCGACCTCGTCGTGGGCGGTGTCGACAACGGCTGGACGGTCGCGCAGAGTCTGCTGGGCGTGGAGCGCGGGGAGGAGGCGGCGACCAATCCGATCCTCTTCCGGGCGGAGGTCGAGCGTCTCGTCGAGCTGGCCCGCCTGTACGGCAAGGACCAGGACCCGGTGATCCGGCAGCGGATCGCCTGGTGCTGGTCCAAGGTCGAGATCATGCGCTTCCTCGGCTACCGGATCCTCACCGGCTGGCTCAAGGGCGCCGAGCCCGGCCCCGAGACGTCGATCGCCAAGCTGTACTGGAGCGAGTACCACATCAAGGTCACCGACCTGGCGATGGACATCATGGGCCTGCACGGCCAGGTTCCCGTCGGACGGCCGCCCCTGCGCACCTACCGCACCGACGATCCCGGTGCCGCGAACTCCTCGGCGTCCTGGTCGACGACCTACCTGATCGCCCTCTCCGGCACGATCTACGCCGGGACGTCCCAGGTGCAGCGGAACATCCTCGCGGAAAAGGTACTGGGGCTCCCGCGCGAGCCGAAGGCTTGATCTCGCCCCCGCCGCCCCTACCCATTCCCGTCACTACTCGGGGGCCAGCCCCCGAACCCCCGCTCCTCAAACGCCGGAGGGGCTGAAGATTTCGCAGCCGGGGCCGAC
>NZ_JAPWHT010000066.1:0-32303 GCF_027270795.1 Streptomyces sp. ActVer | reverse complement strand
CGGTTCCGAGGTCTACGCTCACGGCCCACCGGCGGCTCGGGTCGGGCTGCACGTGGTGGGCGTGCGGGCCCTGCTGGCGCTGCCCGTGCGGACCCGACCCCTTGTGCCGCAGCACACCGGAGGCGGTGGCGAGGCTTCCGTCGTGGCGGATCGGCACGGCGCTGACGCTGCCGGAGCCGTAGTTGGCCGTCAGGACGTGCCCGTCGAAGAGGCTCAGATGGGTGGGCCCGCTGCCGCCGACCGGCACCAGCGGGCCGGCCAGGGAAGGCTCATCGCCCTTCAGCCGGTACGCGGCGATGGCGCCGTCGGCCGTCTCGCTCACCGCGTAGAGCATGTCCCCGGCGGGCGACAGGGCGAGATACGAGGGGTCGGCGACGCTGTTCACGGCGCCCAGCAGCGTCAGGGCGCCGCTCTCCTCGTCCACGGCCGCGGTGAGGACACCGAGGCCCCCTGCCGCCGTGAAGGAGCCGATGTAGGCCCGTCGCCGTCGTCCGTCGCCGTCCGCCACTGCCGTCCCCTCTCGGTGCCCAAGCCGTTCGGGGCCGACAGTAGCAGTCAATGGCCTAGACCAGACGGGAGGCCTCGGCCTCCAGCCGGCCCGGTCCCGTCGCCCGTGAGGTGTTGGCCGGTTCTGTGCGGGGCGTTGCGCATCGTGCGCGCTCAGGCGGCCGCGCCCGCGGGCCGCTCCCGCGCGGTCCGCGGACTCCGTGCGGCTGACAGCCGCGGGGTTACCCGCCCGACGGCCTGATCCACCCTCTACATGTCCGGTGAAACTGCCTCATTCATGGGCAATGTGTCCAACCGCGGTGTGCACGGAGGGGGTTCAGGCACTCACGGCCGACGAGCCGCGCAGGGGCGTGGCCAGCGCGGCGAGCGCCCGTTCAAGGCCATGGAGGTGGGCCAGCGCCTGCTCGGTGCCGGGGTGGTGGACCCGGGCCGTGGAGTGGCGGCCCAGCGCTCCCACCGTCATCGTCACGGCGCGTTCGGGCACCGCGCCGACCAGGACCTCCACCGCTGCCTCGACACGCCCGCAGGCGGCCGTCAGGCGGGCGTCGTACGAGGCGTCCGGGTCGGCGACGACGGCCGCGAGACCGCGTGTCTCCCGGGCGCAGTCGTCGAGGAGGGCGAGCACCTGACGGGCCCGGGCCTTGCGGGCCCGCATCGGGTTGAGGGGGTGTACGAGCGGCGCGAGGGCGAACCGGACCCGGCCGAGCATCGCCTCCAGTTCCGCCGCCTGCGGCGCGGGGTCGGCGTCGGGGTCACCCGCGAGGCGTCGGGCCGCCGCCGCGGTGCATCCGTGCACGGCGCGTACGGCCTGGCCCACCCAGCGGTCGGTGACCGCGTGCGTGGTGACGGGCAGGATCAGCGCGACGGCGAGCGCGGCACCGAGCGCGCCTGCGGCCGTCTCCGCGAGACGCAGCCCCAACAGGCCTGGATGCAGCACACCGAGCAGCCCGTAGAGCAGGCCGGCCATGACGGTGACGAAGAACATCATCCAGCTGTACGAGAGAGCCGCGGTGTAGAAGATCCCCCAGACGCAGACCGCCACGATCGCCGCGGTGGGTGCGGGAGCGCCGTCCAGCGGTACGGCGATCAGCAGGCCGGCCACGATGCCGGTGACCGTGCCGACGACGCGCCGGAAGCCGCGTACGAGGGTCTCGCCGCGCGAGGACGTGTTGACGAAGATCCACCAGGCGGTGCCGACGGCCCAGTACCAGCGCTCATGGGAGAGGACCTGGCCCGCGGCGATCGCGAACGCGCAGGCGGCCGTCGCCTGGAAGGCCTGGCGGGTGGTCGACCGGGAGAGCCCGCGGCCGGCCGGCGCGGCGGGCGTGACGGGCGGTGCCGTGCGCCGCTCGATGCACCACACGCCGAAACGCACCACCGAGGACGCCGCCAGCGCGAGCGCCATAGCGGCGTACAGCTGCGGGAGCTGGCCGGGCACGGCGTGCAGGAACTGCGTGATGAAGAAGGTCATGAACGCGAAGATGCCGAGCGCGTGGCCGCGCGGCCCCCAGCGGCGGGCGTACACCCCGCAGAAGATCACGGCGAGCCAGATCGCGTCGCGAACGGTCGGCACCGAGTGCAGCGTGGCCGCGAGGGCCAGCACGGGGAAGCCGACGACGGGCAGCAGGGCGGTGGTGACCGCCTGGCCGCGCACGGTCGGGTCGCCGACCGTGAACAACGCGAGGAGCGCGGCGAGACCGCCCGTGATCGAGGCGGGCAGCGAGAGTCCGGCCAGCTCCGACGCGGCCACCGCGAGACCGATGCCGAGCACCGCCCGCAGCGAGATCCGCAGCCGTGCCAGGCCCGGATCCGGAGCCATGAACATCTTCTTCACCGTCGGCAGCCCGCCCCCACTTCGTGTCGACCCCACCATCAGGACGTGCCTTGTTCAGGACGCGCCTTCAGGACATGGCAATGGCGCCGCGGGTCCGGATCCGGCTTCCTTGCCGTCCGGCGCTTCGCGGCGCCATGAATGACGCGTGTCCGCGCCATGGATACCCACAAGGTAAGCAGTGCGGGAGCAGTGGCTCAACCGGCTCGTGATCGGCTGGGCCATTGGTACAGTCGGGAACGATCATCCCCGACCGCAGGGAGACCAACGGACCATGGCCGTGGACGAGCTCGACACCCGCATCCTGCGGCTGCTCATGGAGCAGCCGCGCACCAGCGTGCGCGAGTACGCGCGCATCCTCGGCGTCGCCCGCGGCACCCTGCAGGCACGGCTCGACCGGCTGGAGCGGGACGGCGTGATCACCGGTACGGGTCCCTCGCTCTCCCCCGCCGCGCTCGGGCATCCGGTGCTCGCGTTCGTGCATATCGAGGTCACCCAGGGGCATCTCGACGACGTGGGGGACGCGTTGGCGGCCGTGCCGGAGATCATCGAGGCGTTCTCGATCACCGGCGGCGGGGATCTGCTGACGCGGGTCGTCGCGCGGGACAACGGCCATCTGGAGGACGTGATCCAGGCGCTGATCAGCCTGCCGGGCGTCGTCCGCACCCGGACCGAGGTCGCGCTGCGCGAGCGCGTGCCGCAGCGGATGCTGCCGTTGGTGGAGTCGATCGGGCGTACGGCCCGGGGTTGACCGGGCGTACGGCCCGAGGTTGATCGTCGGCATTCGGGACCCGGCATCCTGGATCCCATGAGCAATCTCGGCAGCACTTCGGTCATCTTCGATCTCGACGGAACACTCGTGGACAGCGAGCCGAACTACTACGAGGCGGGACGGCAGACGCTCGCCGGGCAGGGCATCACGGACTTCACCTGGGCGGACCACGAGCGGTACGTCGGCATCAGCACGCAGGAGACGATCGCGCTCTGGAAGGAGCGGTACGCCCTGGACGCCCCGCTGGACGTGCTCCTCGCGGACAAGAACCGGCGCTATCTGGAGCTGGCCCGCGCGTCCACCCCGGTCTACCCGGAGATGCGGAAGTTCGTGGAGCTGCTGGCCGGGGAGGGTGTACCGATGGCTGTGGCCTCGGGGTCCTCGCGCGAGGCCATCGAGGCGATTCTGGCGGGCACGGGGTTGTCCGCGTATCTGCGGACGGTCGTCTCGGCGGAGGAGGTCGCCTCCGGCAAGCCCGCTCCCGATGTCTTCCTGGAGGCGGCGCGGCGGCTCGGGGTGGTTCCCGGTAACTGCGTGGTCCTTGAGGACGCCCCGCCGGGGGCCGCCGCGGCGCACGCGGCCGGGATGCGGTGCATCGCAGTCCCGTACGTCGCGGGACAGGCCGATGATCCGGCGTTCGCGACGGCGGGGTTGCTGTTGCGGGGTGGGCAGGCCGAGTTCACGGCTCGGGCCGCGTACGAGTGGCTCCGCCGGTTGGGCGGGGAAGCGTAGGGGGTTGGTCGGCTGCGGGTTGGCTGTGGTTGAGCGCGCCGTTCCCCGCGCCCCTGCAGGCGTGCCTGGCCCGGGCGGGGCTCCCGGCTCAGCCCCGCAGGGCCCGTGCGCGGCCCTTGCCCTACGCGACGCCCGCCGCGTCCAGCAGGGCCGTTGCCGTTGTCGTGGTCAGGCCCTGAAGGGTTTCCGCCTTGGCGCCGCCGCGGGCGCTTGCTCCGTCGAAGATGAGGGTGAGCTGGCGGGCGAGGAGTTGGGGGTCGCGGGCGCCGCCGCGCTCGGCCTCGGCGCGGAAGGCCTCGGTCAGGGAGTCCTTGACCCGCAGGGCGACGACGCTCGCCGGATGCTCGGGGTTCTTGAGCTCGACCATGACGGACAGGAACGGACAGCCGCGGTAGTCGTCCTGCGTCGAGGCCTGTTCCAGCAACTCGAAGGTGTGCAGGATGCGGGCACGGGGCGGCCGGGTGTCATCGGCGCCGATGTCCAACTGCCGCGCGTACTCCGGCGCACGCCGCTCCAGGCTCGCCGCGAGCACCTCGTCCTTGCTGGCGTAGAGCTGGTACATCGAACGCTTCGACACCCCGGCGGCCCGGCACAGCGCCTCGACGCCGATGGAGACACCGTCGCGGTAGAAGAGCTCCATGGCCGCGTCGAGCAGCCGGTCCCTCGTGGATGTCTTGTCCGTACTGGCCATGAGCGGAGGGTACCTCCGTCGGGGAGCGCCCCCAAAACCGATCGGTCTACTGCCGACGCGGTCGCTGAAGGCTAGGAGACGAGCTGCGGATACAGCACCGAAAGATCCGCGGACAGGCCGGACTTCACCTGCCGGGACAGGTCGTCGGCCAGCACCTCGAACGCCCCGCTCTCGATACCGTCGAGCGCCTGGGACGCCACGTCCTCGGGCGAGGCCTTGGGGGCGTCGATCTTCGCCGTCATGTCCGTGTCGACGTATCCGACATGGAGCCCGGTGACGCCGATACCGCGCGGCTTGAGGTCGAGCCGCAGGGAGTTGGTCTGGGACCAGACCGCGGCCTTGGACGCGCTGTACGAGCCGGCGAGACCGACCCACGACAGCACGGAGTGGACGTTCAGGATGTGGCCGCCGCCGTTGCGCTCGATGACCGGGACGAACGCCCTCGCGGTGAGCAGCGGTCCGTAGAAGTTCGTTTCGAAGTCCCGGCGCACGTCCTCGACCGGCGCCTCCAGGAAGGACGCGTTCACGGAGACCCCGGCGTTGTTGATCAGGATGGTGACGTCGCCGGCCTGCTCGGCCGCCGCCGCGACGGACGCGGGGTCGGTGACCTCCAGCGCGAGCGGGACCGCCCGGGGGTGCGTGACCGTCCGCGGATCACGGGCGGTGGCGTACACCTTCTTCGCCCCCCGCTCGAAAAGCCCTTCCACCAGCGCCTTGCCGATCCCCCTGCTGCCGCCGGTCACCAGGACGACGGAACCCTCGATCGCAGTCATGCCATTCTCCGAACTCAACACACGAACACTCGGAAACCGATCGGTTTCCCTTCATTGGAAACAGTAAACCGATCGGTTTCACAAAGCAAGGCCACCGAACCGCGGGCAAACGCGAGTGGGGCCCCGCCGTAGCGACGGGGCCCCACATGGCCGGTGAACCGGCCGGTTGGATCAGTGCTGGTTGGTCGGATCAGTGCTGGTCCGTTGAACCGGCGGCGGACGGTCGGTGTTACGCGCCGCTCTCCCTGAGCATGTCCTCGCGCTCGACGAGCTTCACGCGCTCGCGACCCTGGGGCTCGCCCAGCGCCTTCTCCGCGGCGTCCAGGCGGTACCAGCCGTCCCACGTGGTGAAGCGGACGTCCCGCTCGGCGAGGAACGCGTCCACGGCCTCCGGACCGGGCGAAACAGGCGTGTGCAAACGGCCGTTGGCGTGGTCGTCCAGCAGGCTGGCGACCGTCTCGTTGGCGTCGCCCTTGGTGTGGCCGATCAGGCCGACGGGCCCGCGCCGGATCCAGCCGGTGACGTACGCCGACTGCAGGTGCTCGCCGGTCTCCTCCATCACCCGGCCGGCCTTGTCCGGGACGGTGCCCGTCTCGACGTCCCAGGGCAGCTTGGGCAGCTTGTCGGAGAGGTAGCCGACCGCGCGGTAGACCGCGCCGAGGTCCCAGTCCTTGAACTCGCCGGTGCCCTTGACGTTGCCGGTGCCGTCGAGGGCGGTGCGCTCGGTGCGCAGGCCGACGACCCTGCCGTCCTCGCCGAGGATCTCGGTCGGCGACTCGAAGAAGTGCAGGAACAGCTTGTGCGGCCGGTCGCCGACGTCGCGGATGGCCCAGTTCTCCAGGGTCTTGGCGACCATGTCGGCCTGCTTGTTGCCCCGCCGGGTGGCGATCGAGCCGTCGTCGTAGTCGATGTCCTCGGGGTCGACGATGACCTCGATGTTCGGGGAGTGGTCCAGCTCCCGCAGCTCCATCGGGCTGAACTTCGCCTGCGCCGGGCCACGGCGGCCGAACACGTGGACCTCAAGGGCCTTGTTGGCCTTGATGCCGTCGTACACGTTCGCCGGGATCTCGGTCGGCAGCAGTTCGTCGGCGGTCTTGGCGAGGATGCGCGCCACGTCGAGCGCGACGTTGCCGACACCGAGGACGGCGACCTTCTCCGCCTCCAGCGGCCAGGTGCGCGGGACGTCCGGGTGGCCGTCGTACCAGGAGACGAAGTCCGCCGCGCCGTACGAGCCGTCGAGGTCGATGCCGGGTATGTCGAGGGCCCGGTCGGCCGTGGCGCCCGTGGAGAAGATCACCGCGTCGTAGAAGGCACGCAGGTCGTCCAGGTTGATGTCGCCCGGGTAGTCCACGTTGCCGAAGAGGCGGATCTGCGGCTTGTCGAGCACCTGGTGCAGGGCGTTGATGATGCCCTTGATGCGCGGGTGGTCGGGGGCGACGCCGTAGCGGATCAGGCCGAACGGGGCCGGCATCCGCTCGAAGAGGTCGATGGACACGCCGGGCTCGACGGCCACTGCGGACTTCAACAGCGCGTCGGCGGCGTAGATCCCGGCGGGGCCGGCTCCGACTATGGCTACCCGCAGGGGGCGAGACATGTTCAGGTTCCCTTCGAGCGATGATCGATCAGGAGTACTCACCCGGAGCCTAAACTAAGGCATGCCTAAGTCAGTAGTCGGGCCCGATCTATGACCCCATAAGGCCGCTTTATGGGGTCCACGCGCATGAAGGGGCAGGGATCGACTCCCGTGCCGATGCAGTCGACTCCCGTACGGGGTCAGCCGGCTTCCTCGCCGGTTCAGCTGTCGTAGTCGACGGTCAGCGTCTCGGAGACCGGATACGACTGGCAGGTGAGCACGTACCCCGCGTCGACCTCGGACGTTTCGAGGGCGAAGTTGCGGCGCATGTCGGCCTTGCCGTCGGTGACCAGAGCCCGGCAGGTGCCGCAGACGCCGCCCTTGCAGGCGAACGGCAGGTCGGGGCGGGTCTTCTGGGCGCCGTCGAGGAGGCTCCGGTCCCGCGCGAGGGCAGCGGTGGTCGAGCGCCCGTCGAGGGTGATGGTCACCTGGCTGACGGCCCCCTCGGCGGCGGCCTCCTCGTGACGCACTTCCCGTACGGGCTCGTCGTCGGCGTAGAACAGCTCCTGATGGACGCGGTCGCCGGGCACGCCGAGACCGGCGAGGACCTCCTGGGCGTCACGGACCATGCCGTGCGGGCCGCACAGCCACCAGTGGTCGGCCGCCTTCACGTCGACCAGGGCGTCGACGAGCGCCGCGAGCCGCTCGGCGTCGAGGCGGCCGGACAGCACCTCGGCCTCCCGGGGCTCGCGCGACAGCACATGGGCGAGCTGGAAACGGGCCGGATACAGGTCCTTCAGGTCCGCCAGCTCGTCGGCGAACATCACCGTGCCGGTGCGCCGGTTGCCGTAGAAGAGGGTGACGGTGGAGCGGGAGTCCGCGGCCAGGACGGACTCGGCGATGGACACCATGGGCGTGATGCCGGAGCCCGCCGCGATCAGCACGTGATGGCCGTGCGTGGTCAGGTCGGGGGTGAAGAAGCCGGTGGGGGCCATGACCTCGACGGTGTCGCCGGGGCGTACGTCCTGCACGAGCCACGCCGAGAACAGGCCGCCAGGCACCACCCGCACCCCGATGCGCGGCACCGAACCGGCCGGAGAGCAGATGGAGTACGAGCGCCGCTCGTCCCGTCCGTCGATCTCGCGCCGCAGTGTGAGCGACTGTCCGGGCGCGAAGGCGAACTCCTCGCCCAGCTCCTCCGGGATCTCGAAGCTGACCGCCGCCGCGTCCTCGCACAACGGCTGCACGGAGGCGACGCGCAGGGTGTGGAAGACCGGGCGTCGGGCGCGGGCCCGCGGACGCACCGCCGGGCCGGAAGCAGGACCGGAAGCGGGAGCGACGGCCGGCTCGGCCGCGCCCTCCAGGCCTCTCATCGGCTCTTCCCTCAGGCCTTCCATCAGATCTCCTTGACGTACTCGAACGGCTCGCGGCAGGCGAGGCAGCGCCACAGCGCCTTGCAGGACGTGGCGGCGAAACGGGAGGTCTCCTCGGTGTCCGCCGAACCGCAGCGCGGGCACGCCACCGTGCGCCGGACAGGCGACAGCACGAGCGGAACGGGACCGGCTGCGTGGCGGGGCGCGGCGCCGGGCGGCGCGATGCCGTTCTCGGCGAGCTTGCGCCGGCCCTCCGGGGTGATCCAGTCACTCGTCCACGGCGGGTCCAGGACCGTACGGATCTCCACGCGCGCGTACCCCGCGTCGCGCAGCCGTGCCGCCACGTCCGCGCGCATCTCGGCCATCGCCGGGCAGCCGGAGTAGGTCGGCGTCAGACTCGCGACCACGGTCCCGTCACCGGTCACCTCGACGGAGCGCAGAACGCCGAGGTCGGCCAGGGTCAGCATGGGCAGTTCGGGATCCGGCACCTGCTCGGCAATGTGCCGGGCGTGCCGCACATCCGTCAGTACGGTCACCATGTCGCCCCCGGGTGCGCTCGGGCCACGCTCTGCAACTCGGCCAGCAGCGGCGCGAGATGCTCGGTGTGCTCCCCCGCGCGGCCAGCGCCGGACAGCGGCCGGTACACCGGCATGGGCAGCCCGGCCGCCTCGGTGACCTGCCGCAGCACGGCGACCACCTCGTCCCGCACGTCGTACGCCGTGAACAGCTCGCCGAAGTACGGGGCGACCTGCTCCATGGCCGTACGGGTCCGGCGGCGCGACTCCTCCGTGCCGTCACCGAGGCGCACCGCCCACTCGGCCGCGTACTGCCGGTGGTAGGTCAGCTCCTTGACGCCCTTGGCGGCGATGGCCGCGAGGACGGGGTCGGGGTGCTCCGAGAGCTGCTCGAAGTGCGCCAGGCGCCAGCTGGACAGGACCAGCAGCCGCACGATCGAGAACGCGAAGTCCCCGCACGGGAGTTCGGCCAGGCGGACGTTCCTGAAGTCCTCCGCGTCCCGGAAGTAGGCGTACGCGTCCTCGTCGCGACCGGTGCCGTCGACCTGCCCGGCGCGTGCGTACAGCAGGCGGGCCTGGCCGAGGAGGTCGAGGCCGATGTTGGCCAGCGCGACCTCCTCCTCCAGCTCGGGCGCGCGGGTGGTCCACTCGGCCAGCCGCTGCGCGGAGACCAGCGCGTCGTCGGCGAGTGCCACGCAGTCCGCGGCCAGCCGGCCGGCGTCGACACCCTCGGGCACGGTGGTGTCCACGCCGTGCAGCGGGTCCTCGAAGCCTGTGCCGTAGGCC
Source organism: Streptomyces sp. ActVer (assembly GCF_027270795.1). Lineage (NCBI taxonomy): Bacteria > Bacillati > Actinomycetota > Actinomycetes > Kitasatosporales > Streptomycetaceae > Streptomyces > Streptomyces sp. ActVer. The sequence goes on along the minus strand of NZ_JAPWHT010000066.1, from coordinate 22,750 downwards.
CAGCGGGCGTCGTCCTCGTGTCCCTCGGCGAGGGTCATGTAGACGTGGTCGTCACTCATGCCCTGCTCCTCAGATGTGCGGGACGTCGTCGGGGATGTCGTAGAACGTCGGGTGGCGGTAGACCTTGTCGGCGCTCGGCGCGAAGAAGGGGTCCTTCTCGTCGCGCGTGGACGCCGCGATGTGCTCCGAGCGCACCACCCAGATCGAGACGCCCTCGTTGCGCCGGGTGTAGAGGTCGCGGGCGTGGGTGAGCGCCATGGCGTCGTCGGCGGCGTGCAGCGAGCCCACGTGGACGTGGTTCAGCCCGCGCTTGCCGCGCACGAACACCTCGTACAGCGGCCAGTCGCCCTTGCCGGTGCCCTGGGTGGGGCCCGGGGTGATGTCGCTCATGCCGTCGCTCCTTCACGCGCGCGTGCCGCCTGCTTGGCCGCGTGGGCCGTGGCCGCCTCCCGCACCCAGGCGCCCTCCTCGTGAGCGCTGCGGCGCCGCTCCACCCGCTGTGCGTTGCACGGCCCGCCGCCGGAGATGACGCGCTTCAGCTCCTCCCAGTCGGGGGTGCCGAAGTCGTGGCTGCCGCGCTCCTCGTTCCAGCGCATGCCCGGGTCCGGCAGCGTGACGCCGAGCTTCTCGGCCTGCGGGACGGTCATGTCGACGAACCGCTGACGCAGTTCGTCGTTGCTGTGGCGCTTGATCTTCCAGGCCATCGACGCCGCCGAGTTGGGCGAGTCGCCGTCGGGCGGGCCGAACATCATGAGCGACGGCCACCACCAGCGGTTCACCGAGTCCTGGACCATGGCCCGCTGGGCCTCGGTGCCGCGCATCATCGTCATCAACAGCTCGTAGCCCTGCCGCTGATGGAACGACTCCTCCTTGCAGATCCGCACCATCGCGCGCGCATAGGGCCCGTACGAACTCCTGCACAGCGGAACCTGGTTGCAGATCGCGGCGCCGTCCACGAACCAGCCGATGACGCCGACGTCGGCGAAGGTCGGTGTGGGGTAGTTGAAGATCGACGAGTACTTCTGGCGCCCCTCGATGAGCCGCTCGGTCAGGTCCGCGCGGTCGGCGCCGAGGGTCTCCGCCGCCGAGTACAGATACAGCCCGTGGCCGGCCTCGTCCTGGACCTTCGCGAACAGGATGGCCTTGCGGCGCAGCGAGGGCGCGCGCGTGATCCACTCGCCCTCCGGCTGCATGCCGATGATCTCCGAGTGCGCGTGCTGCGCGATCTGCCGGACGAGCGTCTTGCGGTAGCCGTCCGGCATCCAGTCGCGCGGCTCGACCCGCTGGTCCCGCGCGATCGTCGCGTCGAACTGCTGCTGCAGCTCCTGGAGCGGCACCTCGGCGGAGTGTGTCGTCGTCATCGATACCAGCTTCCCAACCGACCATTCGTTCGGTACCAGTGTGACGTGTTTCTGCCGACCGGGCAAGACCCGGGCACAATCAGGGGCGGTGCGTCTCCGGGCCCGTGAGCACCTGGGTTCACCTGCGACCACCGATCATGTGATTGTGGAATAATTCAACATGAGCTACGAAAGGCTACTTTCGTGACCAAGATGAGCAACGGGGCTGACTACGAGAGCATTCGGTTTGACCGCAGCGGTCAGGCCGAAGCCTTTGACGCCATCGGCGACCGTTATGACGAGGCTTTCCCGCACAAGGAGGGCCAGCTCTCCGCCGGGGAATGGCTGATCGACTCGCTGCCGGCGGGTTCCCGCGTGCTCGACCTCGGCTGCGGCACCGGAGTGCCGACCACGCGCCAGATGACGGACGCCGGCTTCGAGGTGGTGGGCGTCGACCTGTCGCGCAGAATGGTGCAGCTCGCCCGGGAGTACGTTCCCGCGGCGACGTTCCACCAGATGGACATCGCCGACCTGCGCCCCGGCGGCCCGCAGGACCTCGGCCGTTTCGACGCCGTCGCGGCCTTCTTCTCCTTGCTGATGCTGCCCCGCGTGGAGATACCCCTCGCGCTGCAGACGGTCCGGCACCTGCTGGTTCCCGGTGGTCTGTTCGTCCTCTCCATGGTGGAGGCCGATGTGGACAACTACGCGATCCCGTTCCTCGGAAACACGATCCGGGTTTCCGGATACGTACTGGAGGACCTGCACAAGGTCATCGAGACCGGTGGCTTCGAGATCGTCAAGGAGGCCGCCTACACCTATGCCCCGGCGGTCGCCGACGTCCCGCCCGAGGAGCAGGTCTTCCTCTGCTGCCGACGGCTCGACTGAACAGGCACGACCCTTCACCGCGGACCGCGGCCCACCGACGGGACGAAACGCGTGACGGAGCACCCCACCCCCCAGGGCCCGCGTGTCACCCGGACCCCCCAGCCAGCCCCTCCGCACGGCCGCCGTGCGGAGGGCAGGGGCTCCCAGTTCCAGAACCCGGTGCCGGACAGCCCCCCGGAACCAGGTCCTGACAGGGGAGGAGCACAGACGGACCGACTTCAGTACCTGGACGTGGCGACCCGACGGATCGCCCGCGGGATGGACCTGGACGAGACGCTCCGCGAACTGCGCCGGGCCGCCGTCCCCTCCTTCGCCGACGCGATCATCGTCCATCTGCACGATCCGCTCCCTGTCGGGGACGAGAAGTCGGCCGCACCCGTCATCCTCCAGCTGCACAGCGTAAGCAGGAAGCCTCACTCTCCCCAGGCCTCCCGATCGCCGCTGTTCAAGACCCATCCCATGCACTCGGACATCGCCGAGCGCGTACGGCCGGACGTCGCCGGCCGGCTCTCGAAACTGCTGCGGGCCGGCCGGCCCGCCTTCGGCGACGCGCCGGGAATCGCGCCCGCGGTGGCCGAACTGCTCGGGCCCCTGGCGAGCGTGCCGGAGGCGATTCCGCCGGGGCGCCGGCTGATCATCGCCCCGCTGCACGGCCGCCGGCACGTCATGGGGACGGTCGTCCTGCTGCGTCGGCCCGACCGGGCCCCCTTCACCCGTGACGACCTGCTCGTCGCCTCACAGCTCGCGACACACACCGCCATCGGCGTACAGAAGGCGGTGATGTACGGGCATGAGGCCTCCGTGGCGGACACGTTGCAGCACACCATGCTGCCGTCGTCACTGCCCGAGCCCACCGGGATCCGGCTGGCCAGCCGCTATCTGCCCGCCTCGAAGACCGCCCAGGTCGGGGGCGACTGGTACGACGCGATCCCGCTGCCCGGCAACCGCGTCGCGCTGATCGTCGGGGACGTCATGGGCCATTCCATGACGTCCGCCGCGATCATGGGCCAGCTGCGCACCATCGTGCAGACCCTCGCCGGGCTCGACCTGCCTCCGGACGAGGTCCTGCACCACCTCGACGAGCAGGCCCAGCGCCTCGGCAGCGACCACATCGCGACCTGCCTCTACGCGATCTACGACCCGATCTCGCACCGGCTGCTCATGGCCAACGCCGGCCACCCGCCCGCGGTGCTCCTGCACCCGGACGGCCACGGCGAGGTGCTCCGCGTCCCACCGGCCGCCCCCATCGGTGTCGGCGGGGTCGACTTCGAGTCCGTGGAGATGCACGCCCCCACCGGAGCGACCCTTCTGCTCTACACCGACGGCCTCGTCGAATCGCGCGAGACGGACGTGGGAACAGGCGTCGAGGCCCTGCGCACCAGCCTCCGAATCGTGGCGAGCGGACACTCCATGCCCTCGCTCGAAGTGCTCTGCGACCACATCCTGGGCGCCATGGTCCCGGGCTCACGGGACGACGACATCGCACTGCTCACCGCCCGGTTCGAGGGCTTCCCCCCGGACAGCGTGGGGTACTGGCACCTGGACCCCCACCCGCTGACCGCCGGACAGGCACGCCGCCTGACCCGCAGGGCACTTCGCCGCTGGGACCTGGAATCCATGCTCGACTCCACGGAACTCATGGTCAGCGAGGTCGTGACGAACGCCGTCCGTTTCGCCTCACGGCCCATCGCGCTGCGGCTGCTGCGCACCGACGTCCTCCGCTGCGAGGTGACCGACGACTCCTCCCAGGTGCCCCGGATGCGGCAGGCCCAGCCGGGCGACGAGGGCGGCCGAGGCCTCTTCCTCGTCGATCAGCTCGCGCAGCGCTGGGGCGCGACGAGGCTGAGCACGGGCAAGGTCGTCTGGTTCGAGCAGCAGATCCCGAAGAAGCCGAAGGAGTAGCCGCCCCGGCCGTCACCAGCCTGACCGGTGATGCCCCTTGCATGCCCTGATGTCACCCGTCAGGATGGTGACGTGAATCTGGATCATGCCTTCTTCTGCGGGAACCCCGCGCTCGACTTCGCGGCCACGCTCCGCGCCCGCCGCACGCTCCGGTTCGAGACGCTCGTGTCGCCGGAGCGACTGGACGCCTGGTACGTCGAGTCCGGAATCGTCGACGCCGTCTCTCCCAGCCGGGAGGCCGACGTCGAGCAGGCGATCGCCGTACGGGAAGCCGTCTACGACCTGATCGCCGCCCGGCGGCTCGGCGAGGCCTACGACGAGGCGGCGCTCGCCGCGGTGAACGGCGCGGCCCGCATGCCCTCGGCGACGCCTCAGCTCACCGCGACGGGGCGATGGACGGCCGCGACGCCCGAAGAGGCACTGGCCACCGTGGCACGCCAGGCCGTCGAAGTCCTCAGCGGACCCGAGGTTCCGCTGCTCAAGGAATGCGGCAATCCCGAATGCACCCGCGTCTACATCGACCGGTCGCGCGGTGTGCGCCGGCAGTGGTGCGGCATGGAGTCGTGCGGAAACAAGGTCAAGGCCGCGGCCTACCGCGCCCGCAAGAAGCAGGCACGGACAGCCTCGGTTCACTGAGGCGCCGAGTCCTCAAGCTTCTCGTGCCAGGTCTCGTGCAGTGCTTGCCGCGGCAAGCACCCGCGGCCTACACCGGCAGCCGGGCCCCGAGGATGGCGAGGCAGTTCCTCCACAGGACGTCGAGGCGCCGGGGGTCGTTGTAGAGCTTGGCGAAGAGCACCTGGCCTTCGAGTTGCGCGACGACGGACCGGGCGGCCTCGCGGTGGTCGCCGACGGCGATCTCGCCGCGCTCCGCGGCCTCGGCGACGACCTCCTCGACCATGCCGACCTGCGCGTCGAAGATTCCCTGCAGGCGCGAACGAACGGCCTCGGTCTGGTTGCTCAGTTCCAGGGTCAGATTCCCGAACAGGCACCCTGAGACCGTGCCGCAGCTCTGCTGTCCGGCGCGCTGGCCGGCCTCGGTCTCCTCGAACAGCTGACGCAGCCGCTGGAGCGGGTCACCGTCGCCGCGCAGGATGCGGCTCCAGTCGCCGCGCTGGGTCTCCCAGTGCTCGTCGAGAACAGCCAGGGCGAGCGCTTCCTTGGTCTCGAAGAAGTAGTAGAAGCTGCCCTTCGGCACGCCCGCGACCTTGCAGATCTCGGCGGTGCCGAGGGCCGAGTAGCCCCGCTGCCCGATGAGTGACTGCGCGGCGGTGAGGATCTTCTCCCTGGCGTTGCTGGTCCGTCCCATAAGGCCAATATACGACCGATCGACTATTTACCCGTGGGCCAGTCACCCGTGGGCCCGTCACCCGTGGGTGTCCCGGCGCGGGCTCGGGTCAGAATCCGCGCCAGATGTTGTCGAAGGCCGCGTCCTCGATGGATCGGCGCTGCCGCACGGCTTCCAGTTCCATCACGGCGTCGTTCACCGCGGCCAGTACCGTCGCCACCGCGTCGTCGGCGATGTCCGGGACGTCGGGAGGCTTCGGGGATTCCTCGGCGTCCTCGCCGAGAGGCTCACCGTGCAGCGCGGCGGCCGTCGCGAGGGCGACCAGCACGGGCTCGTGGGATTCCCAGCGGTCGACCGCCCCGCGGCGAGCCGGGGAATCGACGAGCGCCACGTCACCGGCCCGGAAGGACATCAGGCGGCGGCGCTGCCGGGTGAGCTGGCCCTCGGTCTCGAACGCGGCCAGATACGCCGAGGACAACTCGCGGCCTCGGCGCCACAGCCAGTCCTCGACCGACTCGTACGGCTCCTGACGAGTGAGCGCCGACTCGGCCTCACGCAGCAGGGGGTCATCCAGGGAGGGCCGGTCGCCGGGCACGATGCGATCGCCGTCCAGCTCGACGGCTCGGGCACCGAGGAGGTCGATGACCTCGGCCCCGGCGAGCGCCAGAGACAGGCTCCCGCGGTCCGCGGGGCGGCCGGACTCCACATCCATGGCGACGATCAACAGGTCCCGCGGTGTGGTCATGATCCGCTTCCCCTCGGAGGTATGAGCAAGCGTACGTCGCCGGCGGAGAGGCCCGCCGTGCGGTCGACCGGACTCACAGGCACGTACGGACGAGCCACTCGTCGGAGTTGTACGTGTCCCTCGCCGGGTCGGGCACGGTCGCCGGCTTCTCCTCGACCATGTCCGCCAGGCCGATGCGCTCCGGCAACGCGCCGAATCGCGTACGGCGTGCAACCTGGGCGGCGTCCGGAGCGTTCTCCTGATGCACCATCTCGTCCTCCTGTGTTCGATCCGGGTCCGATCGAGGCGAAGGCGGCGTCACCCGGCCCGCTCGCGTCACCTGCGAAACAGGTGATGATGATCGCAGCGATTTTCGTCACCTGTCAAGATGGTGACGGTGTCGAGGATTCCCATCAGAAGCCCCACCACGACCGGAAGCGGCACCCCGGACTCCCGCGGCGACGATTTGTTCGACAGGACTTACCAAACTTGGAACCTTCGCTTTCTTGAACTGTTCGTGTTTAGGACGCTAGGTTTGGCGCCATGACCACACCCCGTACTCCGACCACTGCAGAGGAGCTGCGCGGTGTCGGCCTGCGGGTGACGGCCGCCCGCGTCGCACTGCTCGAGACCGTCCGCGGCGGCGACCACCTCGGAGTCGAGGCGATCGCCTCCGGGGTACGCGACCGCGTGGGCCACATCTCCCTCCAAGCCGTGTACGAGGCCCTCCACGCGCTCACCGCGGCAGGGCTCATACGCCGCCTCGAACCGCCCGGCAGCCCGGCCCGGTTCGAGGGACGTGTCGGAGACAACCACCACCACCTCGTGTGCCGTACGTGCGGTGTCGTCGTCGACGTCGACTGCGCGGTCGGCCACGCCCCCTGCCTGACCGCGTCCGACGACCGCGGTTTCGCGATCGACGAGGCCGAGGTCATCTACTGGGGCCTGTGCCCCGCCTGTTCCACCACCAGCAGTTCCTGAGCACCGTGATCCACCCAGTTCGGAAGGACTCTCATGACTGAGAACCATGATGCGATCGTCACTGACCCGAAGCCCGAGGAGGCAGGCGGCTGCCCGGTCGCGCACGGGCGCGCGCCGCACCCGACTCAGGGCGGCGGAAACCGCCAGTGGTGGCCGGAGCGGCTCAACCTGAAGATCCTTGCCAAGAACCCCGCCGTGGCGAACCCCCTCGGTGAGGACTTCGACTACTCCGAGGCGTTCAAGAACCTCGACCTCGCTGCCGTCAAACAGGACATCGCCGAGGTACTGACCACCTCGCAGGACTGGTGGCCGGCCGACTTCGGCAACTACGGCCCGTTCATGATCCGTATGGCGTGGCACAGCGCGGGCACCTACCGCATCAGCGACGGCCGCGGCGGCGCCGGTGCCGGTCAGCAGCGCTTCGCTCCCCTGAACAGCTGGCCGGACAACGGCAACCTGGACAAGGCCCGCCGTCTGCTGTGGCCCGTGAAGAAGAAGTACGGCCAGAGCCTCTCCTGGGCCGACCTCATGATCCTCACCGGCAACGTCGCCCTGGAGCAGATGGGCTTCGAGACCTTCGGCTTCGCCGGCGGCCGTGCGGACGTCTGGGAGTCCGAGGAGGACGTGTACTGGGGTCCCGAGACCACGTGGCTCGACGACCAGCGCTACACCGGCGACCGTGAGCTGGAGAGCCCGCTCGGCGCCGTCCAGATGGGCCTCATCTACGTCAACCCCGAGGGCCCCAACGGCAACCCGGACCCGATCGCCGCGGCCCGCGACATCCGTGAGACCTTCCGTCGCATGGCGATGAACGACGAGGAGACCGTCGCCCTCATCGCCGGTGGTCACACCTTCGGCAAGACCCACGGTGCGGGCCCGGCGGAGAGCGTCGGCGACGACCCCGAGGCCGCCCCGATCGAGGCGCAGGGCCTGGGCTGGAAGAACTCGTTCGGCACCGGCAAGGGCGCGGACGCCATCACGTCCGGCCTGGAGGTCACCTGGACCACCACGCCCACCCAGTGGAGCAACGGCTTCTTCGACAACCTCTTCGGCTACGAGTGGGAGCTGACCCAGAGCCCCGCCGGCGCCAACCAGTGGAAGCCGAAGGACGGCGCGGGCGAGGGCACCGTCCCGGCCGCCCACGACGCCTCGAAGAAGATCGCCCCCTCGATGCTCACGACCGACCTGTCGCTGCGCTTCGACCCGATCTACGAGCCCATCTCCCGCCGCTTCCACGAGAACCCGGCGGAGTTCGCGGACGCCTTCGCCCGCGCCTGGTACAAGCTGACCCACCGTGACATGGGCCCGAAGTCGCTCTACCTCGGCCCGGAGGTCCCGGCGGAGACCCTGCTGTGGCAGGACCCGCTGCCCGCGGCGGAGGGCGAGGCCATCGCCGCCGAGGACGTCACCGCCCTCAAGGCGAAGATCCTCGACTCGGACCTGACCGTCTCGCAGCTCGTCTCCGCGGCCTGGGCCTCGGCCTCGACGTTCCGCGGCAGCGACAAGCGCGGTGGCGCCAACGGCGCTCGCGTCCGTCTGGAGCCGCAGCGCGGCTGGGACGCCAACGACCCCGACCAGCTTGCCCAGGTGCTGCGTGTCCTCGAGGGCATCCAGGCGGAGTTCAACTCCGGTGCCAAGAAGGTCTCGCTGGCCGACCTGATCGTGCTCGGTGGCAGCGCGGCCGTCGAGAAGGCCGCCAAGGACGCCGGTCACGACGTCGTGGTGCCCTTCACCCCGGGCCGTGTCGACGCCACGGAGGAGCACACGGACGCGGAGTCCTTCGCGGCCCTCGAGCCGACCGCCGACGGGTTCCGCAACTACCTCGGCAAGGGCAACCGCCTGCCGGCCGAGTACCTGCTGCTCGACCGGGCGAACCTGCTGACCCTCAGCGGCCCCGAGCTGACGGTCCTCGTCGGTGGCCTGCGCGTCCTGGGCGCCAACCACCAGCAGTCGTCGCTCGGTGTCCTCACCGAGACCCCCGGCAGGCTGACGAACGACTTCTACGTCAACCTGCTCGACCTGGGCACGACGTGGACGGCGACGTCCGAGGACGCGACCACCTTCGAGGCCCGCGACGACGCCACGGGCGACGTCAAGTGGACCGGCACCCGTGCCGACCTCGTCTTCGGCTCGAACTCCGAGCTGCGCGCGCTCGCCGAGGTCTACGCGGCCGACGACGCGAAGGAGAAGTTCGTGAACGACTTCGTCGCGGCGTGGACCAAGGTCATGGAGCTCGACCGGTTCGACCTCGTCTGATCAGTTCACCCAGTTCATCGTGACGTTCGGGCCGGCCTGCACAGGCCGGCCCGGACGTTCTCGTTCCGGCACTTCTCCGCCGGCTCCGGGACCCCTCCCCAAGCGGGTCCGTATAAGTAGGAGGGCCGATGCCCCCTCGTCCGGAGCACGGAGCCCGGAGCCCGGAATATGGAGATCGCGGCTCAACGGCGTTGGTGGGCGTACGAGTTGATACGCGTTGAAGGGTGAACGGATGAGCATGGGCAGGGGTCGGGTCGGCGTCGCGGGGGTGCTGACCCTGATGGTGGTCCTCACCGGCTGCGGAGGGGGTGTCGGTGGCGGCCGGGACGACGGCTCCGGGGAGGGGGCGGAGTCGTCTTCCACGCGTACGCCGTCGGAGTCGGCGCGGCCGTCCTCGCAGGCGGCGTCGCCATCCACCTCCGCGTCCCCGTCCCCGTCCCCGTCCCCGACTGGAGCGGCCACGTCGGACACCCCCGGCGGCGGCACCGATGCCGACGCCTGCTTCGACGGACGATGCGAGATCACCGTGTCGAAGCCCATGACCATCAAGGTCGACAGCCGGTTCGGCGTCAGCAACCTCCGGGTCACGAAGGTCACGGAGGATGCCGTCATGGTCCAGTCCTCCGGCTCCGGCGTCTTCCTGAGCACGTCGGTCGGCGAGGGCGGCACCGGCGGGCTGAACAGCCTCGGCTTCCGCGTGAAGTCCCTGAAGGACGGCAGAGCGGTGCTGGAGTTCTTCCCCAAGAGCTGACTCCCGGCCACCACTCAGCGGACGACCAACGACCGGAACGCGGAGCGCACGTCGGACTTGGACTCGCTGACGTACCTGGTCGACGGCGGGCCCGAGCCGGAGTCGCTGGAGGTGAAATACGTGATGAGGGAGGGGCAACTCGACCCGTTGATCTGGATCTTGCGCTTGGCGACGAGCTTGCCGGTGCGCACCTCGTAGACCTTCACCGGGACCGCGATCTTGTGGAAGGTCACGTACGTGGTGGACCCGGAGGACTTGCCTTGGTACGGGCAGGTCCGGACGGAGGTGCCGAAGGTGTCCTCGCCCATGCAGACCACCAGGACGGCGTCGGCCGCGTCGGCGGCCTTCCAGGAACCGGGGAGTTTGTCGGAGTAGTCCTGGCCGTATGTGTTGCCGGTGTAGAACAGCGCGCGGTTGGTGCCCTTGCCCATGGGCTTGGCGCCGCTGTACTTCGCCGGGCGGGAGCAGTACTCGGGCTGGGAGCCCGTGCCGCCCGGCGCCAGCAGGCTGCGGACGTTGGCCAACTCGATGCTCTGGGTGGCCTTCCGGGCTCCCTTCCTGGCCTTGTCCGCCAGGTCGTCGCCGGGGTAGCGGTCCAGCAACTGCTCGTAGTGCGCCAGGGCGTTCTGCCAACTGCTGTCCGCCATCAGCTCGTCACCGCATCCGACGAGCGCGGCGGGTGCGGTCCGCCGGGCCGTGCCGGCGGACCGGTCCAGTACGTCGTTGCTGCGCTTGCGGTCGCGGAGCCAATCGGTGACGGTGACGGTGGTGCAGGGGTCCTTGGCGGGCAGGCCCCCGAGGAATCCGGTCAGGGTCGTCTCGACCGTCTTCTCGTTGCCGGGTTCGGCGAGGACGGAGGCGAGTGTGCCGAAGCCCTCGTCCAGGGCATCGGTGTTCCCGGTCAGCGCGGTGTTCAGTTCGGTCCGGGCCGACCGCAGCCGGTCGCATGCCTCGACGCTCTCGTCGCCGCGGGCGGCCAGCGGGGCGTCGGCGACGCGATGCCCGAACCACACCCTGTCCTGGGCGCTCAACACCCCGGCGCAGTCGCCGCTTTCGCGGGCCTCGGTGACGCTCTCCTCGATCCTGGACACGTCGAATCGCAGCAGCGCCACGGCCAGCACCACCGACAGCGTGATGCAGAGCGCGACCACGCGCTGACCACGCAACGCGACCCCGCCGCCGCCTCTGCGCGCCAGGAACCACCCGTGGGCGACGACCGCGGCCCACCACACGAGCACGGCGATCTCGTACGCCGGCCGGGCGGTCGAGACGAGCCGGGAGACGAGCACGACGGTGACGACCGCGGCGGCGACGGCGAGTCCGCGTCGCCGCAGCATCAGGTAACCGACGCCGAGAAGGGAGGCGTTGCCGAGGGCGACGGCCAGCGGGTCGTGCCCCCGGTTCTCGGTAGGCGTGGGCTCCGGCATTTCGGGCAGGGCATGCGTCGGTTCGTTCATCCTGGTCTCCCCCGGTCGCAGCACGAGTCTCGATGTCGCATGGTGCAGCCCCGCCCCCGGGACCCCTCCCGGGGATCTGCGCTCTCAGCGCATGAGCGCGCCGCGCAGCGTGAGGCCGTAGTTGGTGCGAAGGCGGCGCAGTTCCCAGAGGCCCACCGCGGTGACCGACAGCGGCGCGCCGAGCGTGACAACGATCCGGACGGGCCCCGGCAGAGTGTCGTAGGCCCCTGTGAACATGTCCACCAGTGCCATCTCCCACACAAGCGTGATGGCCAGCAGAGGCGGCACCGTCTCATGGATGTCCGCCGTGCGGAAGACATGGACGAGGGACATACCGACGCCGTAGAAGACGAACGGGAGGACCCAGACGATCGTGAGCAGCGTGACGACCACGGTGACCACCGTCATCGCGGGATTGGTGGCGAACCGCCCGCTGACGAATCCGGTGAGCACGGACGCGGGGAACACGAACATGGCGCCCATGATGGCCAGGATCGAACCGAAGGGCTTCGCGGTGCGGCGCAGCAACTCCTGACGGGCCGGTGGCCGGGCCACGGCGATCAGCAGACCGACGGCCACCGGGAAGGTCGCCGCGAGCACAAGTACGTTGATCCAGGCCTGGTTGCCGCGGTCGCTCGCGATGTCCCCGGCGGACGCGGCGAGTTTGTAGGAGAGCGTCACCCACAGGACGGCGCAGAGGCCGACGATGGTGCGGATCTTCTGGATACGGGCGACCACCTCGTCGTCCACCCGGCCCGGCCGCGACGGTGTGAAGACCTTTCGCCCGACCGCGATGGGATCCGCGGTGCGCCACAGCCGCCCGAGTGGACCCACCCGGCGCTGGGGCAGCGGTCCCGGGTACGGCGGGCCGGGTTGCGGAGGGTAGGGGTGCGGACCGTTGGGATACGGGCCGTTGGGATACGGGCCGTTGGGATACGGGCCGTTGGGATACGGAGCGTTGGGCGGGTATCCGCCGGGCGGCGGTGGGGTGTTGTACGGGTACGGACCCTGGGGCTGCGGAGGCACGTTGCCACCGTGCGGGTCGTACGGCGGCGGCCCCTGCGGGTTCCAGGCGTTCATCTCTGCGGCTCCCCCGATTCACGGCTGAAGTGACGGACGCGTCGCCGCAGTGTGTTGGTTGCAGAAGGGAAGCACTTTTCCGAGGCCGGGGCGGGCCCCGGGGTCACTCCCAGACGACGACGTTGCGTCGCACGGGCACCGTCGAGGCGTCGGTGGCGAACAGTTCCGGCGAGTGTGCGCGGATGCGTTCGATGTCGCTGAAGACGGCCCGCAGGTGCGTACGCATGGCCGTGCGGGCGAGCGGGACGTTCCCGCCGACGATCGCCTCGAAGATCTCGTGGTGCTGGGCGGCGAAGACGGCCGGGGACACGTTCTCGTGCAGACCGAGGCGCCGGGCCCGGTCCAGGTGGCCCTTTGCCGCGGCGACGGTGGTCCACACGTTGCCGTGACCGCTCAGGCGCATCAGGCCCTGGTGGAACGCCTCGTCCAGATCGAAGAACTCCTCCAGGTCGAGGTCCGCGCGCTGCTGGCGGTTGAGGTTGCCCCGCAGCTCCTCGACGACCGCGGGGTCGAGCCGCTCGGGAAGATCGTCGAGCGATGCGAGCTCCACCGCCTCCCGGAGGAACTGCGCGTCGGCGACCTGCGCCGGATCCACCCGCGACACGAACGACCCGATCTTCGGGAAGACCTGCACCAGGCCCTCCTGGGCCAGCAGGATCAGGCTCTCCCGCACGGGCGTGCGGCTGACGCCCAGCGACGCGGCGAGTTCGTTCTCCGAGAGGGCCGCGCCCGGGGGAAGTTCGAGGGTCAGGACCAGCTGACGCAATTTCAGATAGATATCGCGCCGACTCGTCCGCCCGTTCGTTTGAGCCATGTGCACATCGTACGTAGGGCGGCGGCACAAGTATTGCCATGCTGCGCGACAGATGCTTGTATACAAGCACTTCGCGACCAAGGAGTACCTGTGAGCAAGATCGAACGCGTCGAGGTGTTCGTCGCCTCCCCCGGCCGCACCTTCGTCACGCTGCGTATCACCACCACGGACGGGGTGACCCGGCTCGGTGACGCCACGCACAACGGTCGTGAGCTGTCCGTGGCGAGCTACCTGCGCGACCACGTGGTTCCCCTGCTGATCGGCAAGGACCCGGCCCGTATCGAGGACATGTGGCAGTACCTCTACAAGGGTGCCTACTGGCGGCGCGGGCCGGTCACCATGACCGCGATCGCCGCCGTCGACACCGCCCTGTGGGACATCTTGGGCAAGACGGCCGGGCTGCCCGTCTACCAGCTCCTCGGCGGCCGGTCCCGCGACGGTGTGCTGGTCTACTCGCACGCCAGCGGCACCGACACACCCTCGCTGCTGGACGACGTCGAGCGCTATCTGGAGCTGGGCTACAAGGCCGTACGGGCGCAGGCCGCCGTGCCCGAGGTCGGCGGCACGTACGGCGTGCGCAAGGGCAAGGTCTACGAGCCGGCCGCGACCGAACTGCCCGACGAGCAGCCCTGGGACACCGAGGCCTATCTCGGCTTCGCGCCCACCTATCTGGAAGCGGTGCGGGAGCGCTTCGGTTTCGGCTTCCACCTGCTGCACGACGTGCACCACCGGCTGACCCCCATCGAGGCGGCCCGGTTCGGCAAGAGCGTCGAGGGGTGCCGGCTGTTCTGGATGGAGGACCCGACCCCCGCCGAGAACCAGGAGTCGTTCCGGCTGATCCGGCAGCACACCACGACGCCGATCGCGGTCGGCGAGGTGATGAACTCGATCTGGGACGTCCAGCACCTGATCACCGAGCAGCTCATCGACTACGTACGCACCACCGTCGTCCACGCGGGCGGGATCACCCATCTGCGGCGGATCTTCGACCTCGCCGCGCTCTACCAGGTGCGGACCGGATCCCATGGGGCGACCGACCTCTCCCCCGTCAGCATGGCGGCCGCCGTGCACGTCGACATCACCGTGCCGAACTTCGGCATCCAGGAGCACATGGGCCACCCGGACGAGACCGCCGAGGTGTTCCGTACCGGGGTGACCTTCGCCGACGGCATGCTGCACCCCTCCGAGGAGCCGGGCCTCGGCGTCGAGTACGACGAGAAGGCCGCCGAGCGCTTCCCCTACCAGCGGCGCTACCTCCCGGTCGCCCGCCGTCTCGACGGGTCGGTGCACGACTGGTGAGCGCCGACGACCTGTTGAACCGCGAGGCCCTCCTCCGGCTCGCGCCCGGGCAGCGACCCGCCGTCGATCCGGCCGAACTGCGCACCCGCGTCGTCCACTTCGGGCTCGGCGCCTTCCACCGGGCGCACCAGGCCGTGTTCACCGAGCAGGCCGCCGCGCGCTCGGGAGAGCCCTGGGGCATCACCGCGGTCGCGCCCCGGTCGGCCGCGACCGTACGCGCCCTGCGGGACCAGGACTGTCTGTACTCGCTCACCGAACGCCGTCCGGACGGGCACCGCACGCGTGTCGTGGGCTCGGTCGTCGGCGCGCTGACCATGGGCCCCGACGCCAGGACCGTCGACGCCCTGCTCGCCGACCCCGAGGTGACGGTGGTGACGCTGACCGTGACGGAGAAGGGTTATCACCGTTCCCCGTCGACCGGCGGCCTTGACACCGCGGCCGGGCCCGTCGCCGCCGACCTCACGACGGCCGCCGATGGACCCCTGGCCACGGTGGTCGGACGGCTGGCCGCCGGGCTGGCCGCTCGGATGCGGGCGGGCGCGCCCCCGATCAATGTCGTGTCCTGCGACAACATGGCGGACAACGGAGCCGCGCTGGGCCGTGTGGTCCACGACTACATCCGTGCGTCGGCCTGGCCGGACCGTGCGGAGATCCTGGACCGGATGGCCGAGGCCGTCGCCTTCCCCGCGACAGTCGTGGACCGGATCGTGCCCGCGACGAGCGAGGCCGACCGGGCGGCGGCCGATGCCGCGCTCGGGATGCGCGACGCCCTCCCCGTGACGGGCGAGCCGTACCGGCAGTGGGTGCTGGAGGACTCCTTCGCCGCGCCCCGGCCGCCCTGGGAGCTCGACGGCGCCCTGTTCGTCCCGGACGTCGCGCCCTACCAGCTCACCAAGCTGCGGCTTCTCAACGGCTCCCACTCGGCCCTGGCCTACCTCGGCAGCGCCACCGGGCTCACCACGATCGCCGGGACCATGGCGGCGGACTGGGGCGAGCGCCTCGTACGGGCGCTGTGCGCGGAGGTAGCCCCGACCCTCCCGGCCGACGGCCCCGATCCGGTCGCGTACGCCGACGATCTCCTCGTACGTTTCCGCAATCCCGCCATGCACCACCTGCTGCGGCAGATCGGCTCCGACGGATCACTGAAGATCACGGAGCGCTGGCTGCCGGCCCTGCGCGAACTGCGGGCCCGTGGCGCGAGCACCCCCGTCCTCGAACTCGCCCTCGCCGCCTGGGCGGACAGCACCCGCCGGGCCGACGGGCCACCCGATCCCGCCGCCGAGGCACTCACCGCCTGCTGGGAGCCCGCGACCCGTCCCGCCGAGACCGTACGCGCACTGCTGCGCGTGCTCGGCGCGGTGGACCTGGCGGACGACGACGCGCTCACCGCCGCCGTCGCGGACCGGCTCCCCGCCCTGCGTGCCGGACGCGTCGAGGTCTGAGCCCCACCCACTGCTCCCCCCTCCGAACCCCTCTCAACTCCCCACATCTGAGCCTCACTTCAGTCCCCGAACAACGGAGTTCACGATGAAGGACAGCGTCATAGCCGCTCAGCAGACGCCATCCGCTCAGCGCAGCACACGCGATCTGACCCGGGCCGCCGTCTCGGGCTGGCTCGGCACGGCCATGGAGTTCATGGACTTCCAGCTGTACTCGCTGGCCGCCGCGATCGTCTTCAACAAGATCTTCTTCCCGGACGTCAGCCCGGCCATCGGGCTCATCGCCGCGATGGCCACCTACGGCGTCGGATACGTCGCCCGGCTCGCCGGCGCCGTCTACTTCGGGCGGATGGGCGACCGGATCGGCCGCAAGAAGGTCCTGTTCCTCACGATCCTGCTGATGGGCGCCTCCACCACCCTGATCGGCGCCCTGCCCACCTACGCCACCATCGGCATCCTCGCGCCGATCCTGCTCGTCGTCCTGCGCCTGGTGCAGGGTTTCGGCGCGGGTGCCGAGATCGCCGGGGCGACCGTGATGCTGGCCGAGTACGCGCCCGTGAAGAAGCGCGGGCTGATCTCCTCGCTGGTGTCACTCGGCACGAACTCGGGGACGCTCGCCGCCTCCGGTCTGTGGGCCATCCTGCTCGCCGTGCTCAGCGAGGACCAACTGCTGTCCTGGGGCTGGAGGTTGCCCTTCCTGCTGAGCTTCGGGCTGATGATCTTCGCGGTCTGGATTCGCCGCAGTCTCAAGGAAAGTCCGGTCTTCGAGGAGCGCCCCGACGTGGTCGACGGTGTGGCGCTGGCCCGTGACGAGGTCGAGTCCGTGATCGCCACGGCGGACGAGCACAAGGGCAGCGTCCTGGCGGCGGGCATCCGCCAGCGCAAGGGCAAGGCGTTCTTCCTCGCGTTGGGACTGCGCTTCGGCCAGGCGGGCAACTCCGGGCTGATGCAGACGTTCCTGGTCGGCTACATCGCCACCAACCTGGCGGTCGGCCGGTCCGTACCGACGGACGCGATCGTGTACGGCTCGCTGGTGGGCTTCGCCACCGTGCCCGTGATCGGTCTGCTGGGCGACCGCTTCGGACGCCGCGTGATCTACCTCGCGCTCTCAGCTCTGACCGTCGTCCTCGCCTTCCCGGTGATGCTCCTCATCACCTCCGGCTCCACCCCGGGCATCATGCTCGGCATGGTCCTCGGCCTGAACGTCGGCGTCCTCGGGCTGTTCTCGCTGGAGAGCGTCACGATGGCCGAACTCTTCGGCTCCCGCACCCGGTTCACCCAGCTCGCGCTCGCCAAGGAGATCGGCGGCATCCTCGCCACCGCGATCGGACCGGTCCTCGCGGCCACGCTCACGGCCGTCACCGGCAGTTGGTGGCCCATCGCGGCGATGCTCGTCGTCTACTCGCTCATCACCTTCGTCAGCGCGTTCCTCGCGCCCGAGACACGCGGACGCGATCTGGTCCGGCTGGAGGACGCCGTATGAGGGCGGTTGTGGTGCACGGTCCCGGCGACGTACGCGTCGACGAGCGGGCCCGGCCGGTGCCGGGCGCGGACGAGGTGCTGCTGGCCCTGGAGTGGGGCGGAATCTGCGGATCCGACATCGCGTACTGGAAGAAGGGCGCGTCCGGCACCGCCGCGCTCACACACCCGCTGGTGCTCGGGCACGAGTTCGCGGGCCGGATCGCCGCCCTCGGCAACGGAGTCACCGGCCTCCGGGAAGGCCAGCCGGTCACCGTGCACCCGGCCCAACTGGTCGGCGACGGCGTCCTTCCCGAGCGGATCGCCGGACGGACCAACCTCTACCCGCGCGTCCGCTACTTCGGCTCGGCGGCCTTCGACCCGCACACCGACGGCGGGTTCAGCGAGTACCGGGCGGTCCCGGCGACCCAGATCCGGCCGCTGCCGGACGGTGTCGGCACCGAACAGGGCGCCCTCGCCGAGCCGTTGGCCGTCGCCCTGCACGCCGTCGGCCGGGCCCCCGAACTGCGCGGCCGTACGGTGCTGGTCAACGGCTGTGGACCGATCGGCTCCCTGGTCGTCGCCGCCGCACGGTACCGCGGAGCGGGCCGGGTCGTCGCCGCCGATCTGGCCTCGTCGTCCCTCGCCGTCGCCCGCGCCATGGGCGCCGACGAAACGTGCGGCCTCTCCGACGGCGACGCACTGCCCGAGGACGTGGACGTGGTCTTCGAGGCGTCCGGCGCCCCGGCCGCGCTCGGTCCCGTACTGCGCGCCACGGCCCGCGGAGGCACCCTCGTCCAGGTGGGCAACCTGCCCGGTACGGCCGTGGCCGCCGCGCTCGGCGACCTCGTGACCCGGGAGATCACCTGGATCGGCTCGTACCGTTTCGTCGAGGAGATCGACGAGGCGCTGCTCGCACTCCGGGACGGCCTGGACGTGACCCCGCTGATCACCCACCGCTTCCCGCTGGAACGGGCCGAGGAGGCACTCGCCGTCGCCGCGGACCCGGGGAGCGGGAGCAGCAAGGTGATGTTGCGGCTCGGGGCAGATACGCCCGATACGCCTGACGTCACCGCAGCCGCCGCAGCCGCGGGGTTGTGACGCGGCGGGTCCTTGTGCCCGGGCCCGCCGCCACTTCATTGAGTCCGCACTCCCGTCCCGTCCCGTCCGCCAGGAGAATCCCGTGTCCTTGCCGTCCCCTCCCCACGTCGCCGACAGCCAGGAGCCGGTGGCCGACGTCGTGTGCGTCGGCGAGACGATGGCCGTGCTCAGCCCGCCGGACGCCCGCCCGCTCGCCGAGCAGGCCGTGCTCAGCATGGCCATCGGCGGCGCCGAGTCCAACGTCGCCTGTGGACTGGCCGGTCTCGGGCACCGCGCCGCCTGGCTGAGCCGACTCGGTGACGATCCGTTCGCCCGTCGCATCCTGGCCGAACTCACCGCGCGGGGCGTGGATGTGAGCGCCGTCGAGACCGATCCTGAGCGACCGACCGGCGTCTACTTCAAGGACCCGGGTCCGGACCGCACTCGTACGCACTACTACCGCGGCGGATCGGCCGCGTCCCGGATGGGGCCGGAGCTGGCCCGGCTGCCCGTACTCCGCCGGACCCGCATCGTGCACCTGTCGGGCGTGGCCGCGGCCGTCTCCGACAGCTGTGCCCGCCTGTTGGAGGCGCTGCTCCTGGGCCGGGAGGGCCGCGCCGGGCGTGGTCCGGGCGTCTCGTTCGACGTGAACCACCGGCCCGCGCTCTGGCGCGGCGGCGGTGCGGACGCCGCGCGGAGCCTGCTGGCGCTCGCCCGCGCCGCGGACGTCGTGTTCGTGGGACGGGACGAGGCCGAGGAGTTGTGGGGCACCGCCCTTCCTGACGACGTCGCGGCCCTGCTCGCTCCCGCGCCCGTCGTGATCGTCAAGGACGCCGAGCACGGCGCGACCTCGTACGCCGACGGGGTGCGGACGTTCGTGCCCTCGCTGCCCACCAAGGTGGTCGAACCGGTCGGCGCGGGCGACGCGTTCGCGGCCGGCTATCTGGCCGGCGTCCTGGAGGACCGCGACGAACGGTCACGGCTGCGCCTCGGTCATCTGGCGGCCGCCGCCGCGCTGCGAACGCGGGACGACGTTCCCGTCATGCCGCCGCGCACGGAGACCGACCGGTGCCTCGACCTGGACGACGACGCGTGGGCCGCCACGGCACCACGCTGAGGAAGCCGCCGCGCCACAGCCCGGGTCGGGCCCCACCGCATCGCGCACCACCGAAGGAGAACTCCCGCCCATGACCGCCGACTTCCTCTCCCAGCTGTCGAAGGACCGCGTGATCGCCGTCGTCCGTGCCCCGGAGATACCCGACGCGGCGGCGTTGTGCGCGGCCCTGCGCGCCGGCGGCATCCGCTGGATCGAGTTCACCCGCACGACCCCCGGACTCGCCGCGCATCTGCGACGGGCGGTGGCCGAGGACGGGGACGGCATCGGCGCGGGCACGGTGATGACCGGCGAACAGGCCGAGGAACTGATCGACGCGGGGGCCAGGTACCTCGTCACCCCCGGCTGCCGCCCGGAGGTGGCCGAGGCGGCGTCGGCGGCCGGAGTTCCGGTCGTGATCGGTGCCCTCTCCCCGACGGAGGTCGGGCTGGCGCTCGACCTCGGCGCCGACGCGGTGAAGATCTTCCCCGCGCGCGCCTTCGGCCCCGGCTACCTCCGGGACCTGGCCGGCCCGTTCCCGGACGTACCGCTGGTGGCCTCGGGCGGCGTCAACGAGGACAATGCGGCCGCCTTCCTCGCCGCCGGGGCACGTGCGGTGTGCGCCGGTTCGAACGTCGTACCGCCCTCCCTGGTGGCCGCCGGGGACTGGCCGGAGATCACCCGACGGGCCCGTGCCTTCACGGACTCCTGTCGATGAGGGCCGGGGGCTGCCTCAGGCGGGGCTGTCCCACAGCACGTGCAGGGTGAGCGGCTTGCGGAAGACCAGACCGTACGGAGCGGTGGGGTGCTCCGGGTCGAGGCGCAGAGCGGGGAGGCGTTCGAGCAGCCGCTGGAGCGCGATCCGGGTCTCCAGGCGGGCGAGGTGTGCGGCGAGGCAGTAGTGCGGGCCGTGGGCGAAGGCCAGTTGGAGGCGTGCGTTCTCGCGGCGGACGTCGAAGCGGTCGGGGTCGGGGAAGACGGCCGGATCGCGGTTGGCGCCCGTCAGGGAGACGGTGACCAGGTCGCCCTTGCGTATCGCGGCCGGGCCGAGGACGGTGTCGCAGGTGGCGTACCGGTCCACGACCGCGGCCCCGGGTTCGAGCCGCAGCGATTCCTCGATCGCGCCGTCCAGGAGATCGAAGTCGGTCCGGACCAGGGCGAGTTGGTCGGGGTGGTGCAGCAGATGCAGCAGCGCGTTGGTGATCATCCCCTCGGTGGTCTCGATGCCTCCGAACATCAGGACCGCGGCGTTGGAGGCCACCTCGGGCACCGCCAGCCGCCCGGCGGCGGAAACGAGGAGCGACGACGTGCCCCGGTCCGCGACGGTGGCTTCCACGGCGGCCCGTAGTTGCGCGTACGCAGCGGCGCCGGCGGGCGCCGCCTCATGTCCGGCGGTGATGTCGGAGACCGACCGCACGATGGTGTCGTACCAGGAGAGCACTGTCTCCGCGTCGGTGCCCACCAGCCCGAGCGCCTCGGTCACGACGGCGACCGCGAGCGGTCCGGCGAAGGCGCGTCGCAGGTCGACGGCGCCGGTCGGTTCCAGTTCGGTGATGAGCCGCTCGGTCTCCCGCTCGATGAACGAGGCGAAACCGTCACGGACCTCGCGCGGGCGGAAGGGCTGGATGCATCCCCTCTGTAGTGGTGGGCGCCCCCAGCGGGCACCCGGCACCACAGTTGTAACAACCGCCACTGACAACGAGAAGCGGCCTGTCCCCTCCCCCGTGAGAGGACAGACCGCGGTCCTCACCTCAAAGGGCGACGATCCGAATCGGCGTCAGCTTCGGTGCCAGCTTGGGCGTCAGCAGGGGAAGAAGACGCTGTTGTCGTTGGCGAGCCGCTTGAACGCGGCCTTCGTCCCCGATCCGGCGATCCCGTCGATGGCGCCCGTGTAGCCCCAGTTGAAGGCCAGCTTGCGCTGCAACGCCTTGATCGTGTTGGGGCCGACGATGCCGTCGATGGCACCGGTGTAGCCCCAGTACTCCTTGAGCCAGCGCTGGTACGCCTTCCAGCTGTTGGTGCCCAGCAGACCGTCGATGGCGCCGGTGTAGCTCGCCGGAGCGTTCCTCAGGAAGCACTGCATGTTCTTGGCCTGCTGGGTGCTCAGGCCGAGGTTGTTCGTCGCGAGGATGGTGACGTCCTGGGCGCTGACCGCCGGCTTCACGGCCGGTGCGGAGTCCGCGAAGGCGGCGCCCGAGCCCGCCAGGCCCCCGGCGGCGATCCCGACGGCGGTGGTGACACCGACGATCGTCCTCGTCAGAGCTCGCATACTTTCCCCTCCGATGCTTCGGTTCCCTCTGTGCCCTCTGTGGGCGGGGCCGACCGTGCGGTCGGCTCGGCAATCAGACTGTGTGGCGGACGGTGTGCCGCGCCACGACCACCGGGAAAGTGACGTCATCACGGGACGTCCCACCCGCTGACCTGCGTGGGCCTCATTCGCTGGGACGATCCCGCGGGACGGTTCCGGTCGCGCCGCCGTGGCGGACGATGGCCGATTCGGTACGGAGGCGGAACCGGTGTATGGGGCACATCGTGAAAGCTGATGCAGAATGCGCGGGAAATTCGGACCGCTGACCTCGGTCCGCGAACGCGAGTGGGGGGAACATGTCGCGTTGGAAAGCCCTGCCCGGAGAACTGGATCCGCGTGTACGGCAGTTGGTGGTGCGTCTACGCCGGCTCAAGGACCACAGCGGCCTGAGCCTGCGGCAGTTGGGGGCGAAGACGGGGTACAGCGCGTCGTCGTGGGAGCGGTATCTGGGCGGGCGGTCGCTGCCGCCCCGGGAGGCCGTCGAGGCGATGGCCCGGATCGGCGGTGACGATCCGACCCGGCTGCTCGCGTTGCACGAGGTCGCCGTCGAGGCCTGGGGAGAGGGACGCGGGGGCACGTCGGCGCCGGAAGGACCGGA
>NZ_JAPWHT010000669.1:0-3918 GCF_027270795.1 Streptomyces sp. ActVer | reverse complement strand
CCTACGAGGACGGTGGCGGCTGGCGGTTCACCAACGATCCGTTGACCAAGGACGAGGACGAGTCGTGGCTCCACCGGGACGTGCATCCGCGCCTCGGCGTGCAGTCCCGCGCACAGCTCGCCCAGCGAGCCGGCGACCGCCCGCGCGGTGTCCGCACCGCGCGCGCCGGACACCACCAGCACCCGCCGCAGACCGAGCCGTTGGACCTCCCCCGCCGTCGCGCTCACCGAGGCGCCGGGCCGGAAGACGACCCGCATGGGCTGGGCCTCGTACGAGAAGTTCACGCTTTCGCCCCAGGAGTCAGGACGAGATCGAACTGCGCGTGCCGGAACGGGTTCGGGACGCCGAACTCCCGTGCCAGGGAAGGGTCGTCGGTCGCCGCGAAGTCCTGGACCAGACTGTGCTTCACCGCGAAGACCGCGTCCGAGTCGAGGTACTCGCTGCCCGCCACGAAGATGTGCGTCGTGACGGGGGCGTGGCCCTCGGCGGTGGCGATGAAGTGGATGTGGGCGGGGCGGTAGGCGTGCCGGCCGGTGGCGCGGAGCAGGTCGCCGACCGGGCCGTCGGTGGGGATGGGGTACGGGCTCGGCACACAGGTGCGGAACCAGAAGCGGCCCGCCGCGTCCGCCGTGAACAGCCCACGGCCGTTGCCCGGTGGCTGGAGGTCAGGCTGCTGCACGTCGTAGAAGCCGTCGGTGTCGGCCTGCCAGACGTCGAGGACCGCGCCGGGCAGCGGGGTGCCGTCCTGGGAGAGCACCCGGCCGCTGACGACACACGGTTCGCCGCTGCCCACCAGGTCGATGTCGGCGCCGAGTTCACGGACCGGGGACTCGGTCATGTGGAAGGGGCCGAGGACGGTCGACTCGGTGGCGCCGGGGCCGCGGTCGGCGTTCAGGGTCTCCACCAGCATCGACAGTCCGAGCACGTCCGACAGGAGGATGAACTCCTGCCGGGTGTCGGTGCACGTCTGTCCGGTCGCCGTCAGGAACCCGATCGCCCGCTCCCACTCCTCCTGGGTGAGCCGCGTCTCGCGCGCGAAGTCGTGAAGGTGCCGGATCAGACCGGTGAGCAACTCCCGCAACCGCGGATCGGTACCCGCACCAAGACTCCCGACGGCCTCCTCGGTGACCGCGGTCCCGCTGGCATCGATGGTCATGACGACTCCTGATCCGATGTGTCCCGATTCGCCGTGTCCCGCTTCCCGACGATCATTGTCCTACTCCGCCCGCATGGGGCGCCCCTTCAGGGGTGCGGGGAACTGCGCGACCAGCCACACACGACCCGCACGAACACGACGGCCCGCAGCACCCCGAAGCCCAGCGGCACAACCCGCAGAGCTACCCGTGACCGAGAATCCGCCGCACCGCATCCCTCAGCAACTCCTCGGCATCACCGACAGCCGTCGCACACCGAAACGCCACATACCCGTCGGGCCGCACAAGCAGCACACCCGAGTCGGAGACCTCACTCAGCCGCGCCCAGTCACCGTACGGATCCTCGTACTGCTGCCCGGGCCCGATGACAGCGGTGGCGATGTCGGGGCCGACGGACTCCGCGGCCCTCACCCACCCCTCACCACCAATACCGGTGAACAACGTGAAGCGCCCCTGACCGGCCGCGTCGAGCGTGGACAGGGTCCGGCCCCCGGCAGTGATCCACGCATGGGGCAGCTTGGCACCGGGCCGCGAGGACGGCTGGTGGTACAGCTCGGGATCGCGGTCGAACCCGGGGTCGGGCGTGCCGTCGGGAACAACCGCGTCCGACACGTACCGCTGGTTGAGATCGACGCCGTGCGCGTTGAACTCGTACACCTTGAAGGCGATCGCCTCGCGGAGCCTGGCTCGCTGCTTCTCGGCGGCCTCGGTGGCGTCCTTGCGGGCGGCGATGTTGGCCCTCAGCTGCTCGGGGCTCTGCGGGGAGAGGCCGTCGAGCGCCTCGAAGATCGGTGCCGTCTCGCCGATGGACTTGTTGGCGCGGGTGACGATCTGCCTGCCGACCGGGGCGCGCTCGGCGGTGTACGTGTCGAGGAGCTTCGGCGAGGCGGAGCCGTCGAGGACCAGCTTGAGCTTCCACGCCAGGTTGTACGCGTCCTGGACGGAGGTGTTGGAGCCGAGGCCGTTGGACGGCGGATGGCGGTGCGTGGCGTCGCCCGCGCAGAAGACGCGGCCGTTCGAGTACGTCTCGGCGTACATCTCGTTGACCGTCCACGCCGAGGAGGACTTGATGGTCACGGGGATCTCGTCGTCACCGACGAGTCTGCGGACGATGGACTCCGCGTACTCGGTGGTGAGGTCGGGGGCGCCCGCGGTCACGTCGTAGCCCCAGACGATCATCCACTCGTTCCAGGGGCGGACGTTGCGGACGAGGCCCGCGCCGATGCCGCCGACGGTCGCGCCCGGGGCGAGCACCCAATAGAGCGTGGACGGCCGGTGCGCGGTGTACTTGCTCAGGTCCGCGTCGAAGACGATGTTGATGCTGCCGGCCACACCCATCTGGCCGCCCATCGGCAGCCCGGCGTCCTCGGCGACCTTGGAGCGTCCCCCGTCGGCGCCGATCAGGTACTTGGCGCGGATGGTGTACTCGTCGCCGCGCAGCCGGTCCTCGACGGTGACCGTGACTCCGTCGGCGTCCTGGACGAACGACTTGTAGACCGTGCTGAAGCGGAGGTGGGTGCCACGGGCGACGGCGGCGTCGACCAGCACCGGCTCCATGAGGTGCTGCGGCATGTCGCACATACGGGTGGGGCTGGCGAGGTCGTGCGCGGCCTGTACGAGGGGGTCGTTGCCCCAGGAACGGACGCGGCCCAGTTCCTCGCCGGCCAGGCTGGTGCAGAAGGTGGTGTTGCCCATCAGGTGCTGGGGCGTGGCCTGCGCGACCACGTCCTGCTCGACGCCGAGGTCGCGCAGGACCTCCATCGTGCGCTGGTTGGTGATGTGGGCCCGGGGCGTGTCGGCGAGGCTCGCGTAGCGGGTGACCACGATGTTGGGCACGCCGTAGGTGCTCAGGGCCAGGGCGGCCGAGGCGCCGGCGGGGCCGCTGCCCACGATGAGTACGTCGGTCTCGACTACGGGCTCGACGGTGTGCACGGGCACGCTCCAGAGGATGAGAACAGCACCAACCATTCATGATCATGGTGCGGTGCGCGGGAGAGCGGGTGTCTCATTACGAGACACCGGTGCGGGTTTGCGCGATACCGGTGCGGGCGCGGAACACCGACCGGTGCGGGCATGGAACACAACGAGTGCACCCCTTTGTTACCTGTTCAACCATGCCCGGTACGGTGGGAGGCGCCGTGACGACCACCGAAGAGTCCCCCGCCCGTCCCGCTCTCACGCCGCTGCGCCAGGCGCGAGAGCGGTTCCTGACGGATCGCCCGCTGCCCGACGGGGTACCGGACGAGATCGTCGCCGCCTGGCGGCGTGCCCGGTTCTTCGGCGTACGGCACGACCTGACGGAACCCTCCGAGCCCCTGCCTCCCGTGCGGTCGCCCCTGCTGACCGCCGCGCGGCCCGTGCTCGAACGGCTCGCCCCCGCCCTCTCCTCGGGGCAGTCGTCCCTCGTCCTCACCGACGAGCGGCTGCGCGTGCTCTGGTCGGCCGGGAGTGGGCCCGGCGACGAGAAGTGCCACGACCTGTCCGAGCAGGAGGTCGGGCACAACAGCGCGGCCCTCGCCCTGCGCACCCGGCGTCGCGCCGAGGTGCACGGCCCCGAGCACTTCCTCGACCTCTGGCAGGACGTGTCCGCCGTCAGCGTGCCGGTGCTGGCCCCGGAGAACGGCCAGGTCCTGGGCACGGTGACCGTCGCGTCCGGCCTGTGCACCGGATGCACCCCTCACCCCGGCGCCGCCCTCGCCGAGGCCACGGCGACGGCCGTCGAGGCGGAGCTGGTGGCGCGGTCCCGCACGACGGAACGAGCGCT
>NZ_JAPWHT010000668.1:0-3937 GCF_027270795.1 Streptomyces sp. ActVer | reverse complement strand
GCAGATCCTGCGCACGCTCAAGGCCCACAAGGTGCGCGCCATGTTCTTCGTGTGCGGGGAGATGGCCTCCGGCCACAAGGACTTGCTGCGCCGGATGGCCGACGAGGGACACGTGGTGGGCAACCACACCTGGTCCCACCCCCTGCTGACCCGTCTGACCAGGGCCGAAATCCGCTCCCAGATGGAGCGCACCTGCGATGTCATCGAGGAGGGAGCCGGGGAGCGGCCCGGCTGGTTCCGCGCGCCGTACGGTGCGTGGAACCGGGCCGCCTTCCAGATCGGCGCCGAACTCGGCATGGAACCGCTCGCCTGGACCGTCGACACCCTCGACTGGACCTCGCCGGGTGCCGGCGCGATCGAGGGCCGGGTCATCAAGGGAGCGGCCCCGGGGGTCGTGGTCCTCGGACACGACGCGGGCGGGGACCGCACGCAGAGTGTGACGGCGCTGCGCGACTATCTGCCCCGGCTGCTGGACTCGGGCTATCAGATCATCGTGCCCCGACGGCAATCCACATAGACGTCGGCACATAGATGCTGGCACATAGACGCCGGCACACAGATGTCGGCACATAGATGTCGGCAGTCCACATAGAGCCGCGGAGTTCCACGGAACCGAAAGGGTTCAGTGGAACTCCGCGGGGTTTCGTCCGCCCGTCCGGGGAAGGCTCAGCGAACCTCGATCAGGCGGGCGAACACGACGACGTTCCCGTCGTAGCCGTTCTGCTTGGAGAAACCGCCCCCGCAGGTGATGACGCGAATTTCGGGGGTTCCGGTGTTCCCGTAGACACGGTCTCCTGGGAAGTTGTTCTTCGCGAAGACCTCGATGCCGTAGATCTCGAAGACGGCGGTCTTTCCGTCCTTGCGCAGGACCTCCACGCGATGTCCCTTTTTCAGGGCCCCGAGTCCGTAGAAGACGGCGGGGCCCTGCCGGTTGTCGACGTGGCCGACCATGACGGCCGTGCCCTTCTCGCCGGGCGAGACCGCGCCCGAGAACCAGCCC
The DNA here is from genome assembly GCF_027270795.1 of Streptomyces sp. ActVer. Classification (NCBI taxonomy): domain Bacteria; kingdom Bacillati; phylum Actinomycetota; class Actinomycetes; order Kitasatosporales; family Streptomycetaceae; genus Streptomyces; species Streptomyces sp. ActVer. The sequence goes on along the minus strand of NZ_JAPWHT010000668.1, from coordinate 2,937 downwards.
GCGAGGTTCGGGTCCTCCGGCGGCGGCGCGTCCACCCAGCCCTCCATGTCGAGGCCCACCGGTATGGCGGGGGCGTCGACGCGGATGGCCGGGATCCTGATGCGGTCGGCCACGGAGAACGGCAGGGGGACCGGAGCGCCCGTGCGCGTCGTGCTGCCGGTGACGCGGTTGTCCGCGGCGGCGGCCGTCGCGGGTTGTGGGGGCCCGACGTCGAACTCTCCCGAACCATTCCGAATGAGAGCGAGGCCGGTCAGCAGGACAAGCGCTATGACGCCCCAAGGAGCGCGCTTCTTGGGGCGCTCCTCCTCTTCCGCCAGCTCGGACACGAACATTCGCAATCCCCTCTCGACGTGGCCGTCGCCACGTCCGTCGCGCATACGAGAACGCTAAGCGCAGCGCGCGCACAGGGCGACGGGAGAAGCGCGAACGGGTGGCGGAGCCGACTGCCGTGAGCCATCCGAGTTGCCATCGCCAGGAAATTTCTGACGGTCCGTGACCTGCGACAATATCCGATTGTGTTCCTTTCTGTCGGCGTGTCCTCTCACCGGTACGGAGCATTCTCGAAATGCGGCCCTGTGCACGGCAACTGAGGGTCTGTCTGGGAGGCGTTTTCTCGCCGATCGACTCGGGGACGGTTCCCGGGGCGCCTTCCGCGGAGGATCACATGCGTACCAATCGTGCCCTGGCGGTCTCTGCGGTGGCGTTCGCCGCCGTCGGACTCGCCGCTCCCACGGCCGCGGCCTGGGACAACCCGAGCAACATCACCGCGATGCCCAGCGTCATCGCCCGCGGAGGCCAGCTGGCGGTCACCGTGGACGGCTGCCCAGAGGGCGGCACCATGACGTCGACGGCGTTCCCGCAGGCCAGCCTCACGCCGGTCAACAGCAACAACGAGACCTCGAAGGGGACCGCCACCATCAACAGATCGGCCAACCCGGGCTCGTACGACATCACGGTCCACTGCAGCGGCAAGACCCTCACCAAGCCGCAGGCATTCACCGTCATCGGCGGTGTCCGAGGCGGTCTCGGCGGCAGCAGCACCACCGGTGCCACACCGACCGACATCGCGATCGGCGGCGGCCTCGTCGGCCTCGCCCTCATCGGCGGCGGGGTGTTCTGGATGCGCCGCCGCTCCGAGAACAAGATCTGAGCCCGGACAGCCCTTCGCCCCGGACCCTCAAGGGTTCCGGGGCGAAGGCCTGTCCGGCGCGTCCGCTGCGTCAGCCGCCGTGCTCGCCGGTGCGCCGCCGCGACCAGTAGTACGCCGCGCCGACCGAGCCCGCGATGAGTGCGGCGCCGAGGCCGATCTCACTCAGGTCGAAGCCGCCCGCGCTGCCGCCGATACCCGCCTTGACGCCCCGGAGGACGGGGGTGTGCGTCGGGTCGTTCGGGCGGCCGGTGGCGATGGTGAGATCCGTGCGGCCGGATTCGTTTCCGCACTGGAACGTCACCTCGTACACCGCGCCGGGCTTGGCGTCCCAGTCGACGGTGGCCGTGGCCGAGCCCTGTCCCTTGGGGATCGTCACCTTGTCGAAGACGCCCGAGGAGACCTTGGTGTCCGACTTGCAGCCGTTGACCGACAGCGAGACGCGGCCGCCCGCGGCGATGGTCGTGGGCGAGACGTTGAAGCCGAACGAGGTGATGTTGCGCTCGCCGTCGTCCCGGGCGGCGGCGACGGGGGCGGTGAGGGTCAGGGCGGTCACGCCCAGCAGTGCGGCCGAAGCGACGCGTATCGCGCGCATGGTGAGTCCTCCGGGTCCCCGAGGCGCAGCCGCGGACCTTTTCCGCTGCGCCGTACATGCACCTCGATGATCGAAACGCTAGGAAGGTGCGGGCGCCGGCGCGATCGCTGTCGCGCGAATGGGGCAACCGTGTGGGCCGAACCGGGCATCGGATGCGTGCGGTCGGGGGACGGGCCCGGCGCGGCGTCCGTCCCCCGATGAAGTCGGCTCGTAAGGGTCTCCGTCACTCACCGGCCTTCGGGAAGAGCGTCAGGAACGGATCGGCGGTCGCCGTGATCCCGCGGCTGTAGGGAGCGTCGAAGTCCCAGATCAGGAAGAGCAGGAAGGCGATCAGGGCGGCGAACAGGCCCGCCAGGATCACCTCGCGCAGGGTGCGGCGGATCTGCAGCGCGAAGATCAGCCCGACGGTGACCACGGCTCCGGTGATCAGACCGAACCACACGACGCCCGGCATGGTCGGAGCCGTCGACTCCGCGCGGGCCGTGCGCGCGTTGTCCGCCGCGGTGACCTGGTCGAGGAGCGGCTGGTAGGCCTGGGCCTCGAAGTCCGTCCGCGGCTCGTAGTCGGTGACGTCGTTGCGGATCCTGGCCAGCAGCTTGGTCCCCCGGTCGGTGACCTTGCCGTCGTCGGCCATGGCCTTCCACTCGGTGGTGACGACGTGGCCGACATAGACGTTGACGTCGTCCCGGATGCGGTCGCGCACGTCGGGCGGGTACACCCGGACGCGCTCGGAGATCTCGTGCAGCGCGTACGCCTCGTTCTGGACGTGATCCTGGGCGACGCCGCGCGCCTCCCAGACACCGGCGATGGCCAGGCCGAGCACGATGGCGTACACCACGCCGATCATCATCGTCATGTACTCGATCACGTCCGGAGTCTCGGACGGATCGTCGTCGTCGGCGGCGGTGTGGTGCCGCACGACGGTGACGATGAGGACGACGACACTGGCCGCCGCCATCGCGAGGGCGAGAACAAGCCATTCCGACAAAGGATTCCTCCAGGGGTCAGCGCGGGCGCAGCGCGGCGACGGCGAACACCGCGGGCGCGGTGATGAGCAGGGTGAGCGAGACCAGGGACGGGCCGCCGCGGGGCGGCGCCTTGCGCGGCCTGGTGCGGTACGCGGGATAACTCACCGGAGTCGGCGAGGGGCTGGGACGCACGGTGGGGGTCGGCGTCGGTGTCGGCGTGGGCTTCG
>NZ_JAPWHT010000667.1:0-3939 GCF_027270795.1 Streptomyces sp. ActVer | reverse complement strand
CCGTCGGTGGTGCTGTAGCCGTTGATCGCGGGCGAGGGGCCGATCCAGCCGATGTCGATCGAACCCGAGTTGAGCGCCTCGATCTCGGCAGGCCCCGCATTGAACTGGGAGTAGGTGGCCTTCGTGCCGCCGAGTTCCTTCTGCAGCAGGCCTTCCTGGTCGCCGACCAGGGCGGTGGCGTGCGTCAGGTTCGGGAAGTAGCCGATCCGGACGGTGTCCGCGGAGAGCTTCTTGCCCTCGGCCGCCACCTTCGACGTGTCGTCGTCCTTGGACTCGGACCCGTAACCGCAGGCAGCAAGCGTGAGCAGGGGAAGCGCGGCTATGGCGGCGATGGTGCGCAGGGTGGTGAGCGGTCGTGCGGCAGACACGGAGGTGTCCTCTCAGGGATGGGTTGTCAGGAGGTTCGGAAGTGCGAGGCGTAACACCCGGTGGCACGCACCAGCGCTCCACTACCGGCCCTCGGCGGCAGGAATGCCGTCGCGGGCCGAGGAGTGGAACGTGGATGGTGTTTGCCGGAGTGGATGGTGCGTCGCCGTCACGGCCACGCAGTGCCCGAAGGCATGCGGTCATGGGGATGTGCGCGTGACGGAGTCATCCGAGGGTGTCGAAGAGTGTCCGCTCCGCCGACAGGGGCGGGGTGGCAGGGAGCGCAGCGGTGTTCTGCGTGAGCCACCGGGTTCGGCGGACGGCGTCAGACGGGTCGACAGATGGCGCTGGACGTACGGCCGAGGTCGATGTGGCGACGCGAGGTCAGAAGGGGCAGCAACCGGTCTGTGCGGTTGAGCGTTCTCATGGCCACCCCGCAGTTCCCTAGTTTTCCCACCTGGTTGATGGGGATCGTGACAGAAGGTGGCCTTCACCCCAAGAGGGTGTTCATATTATGGACAGCCTGATCTCGATCTGTGAGATCAGGCTGCGAGTGGCCCTGCGGTCAGGGGTTCGTCCAGGCGTCGGGGGCGTCGGTCAGCGCGGAAACTCCGGCGGGCAACTCGGCCGACGCGACGTCGGCGAGGGAGACGCCCTCGAGGATCTCGCGCACGTTGGAGCGCAGTGCGATCCACAGGGGGAGCAGCGACTGGGCAGGTCCGGTGTAGGACAGGTCGGGAGGGCGGACCCCGCGGACCGAGACCAGCGGTCCGTCCACGACGCGAATGACGTCGGCGATGCTGATGGACTCGGGAGGCTTGGCCAGCCGGTAGCCGCCGTTCCCGCCGCGCTGGCTGAGCACGAGACCGCCCCGCCGCATGTCGTTCAGGATGCCTTCGAGGAATTTGTGCGGGATGTCCTGGGCGTCGGCGATGGCCTCGGCCTTCAGTGGCCCGTCATCTCGTGACGCGGCGAGCTGCAGTGCGGCACGTACCGCGTAGTCCGCCCTGGCTGAGATCCGCATACATTCATTATCCCGTACGAATTCGGTCGGCGTGCGCCGCGGGCGGGATGCCGGGCACCCGTTCTCACCCGGCGGCCACAGGGTTCAGGTCACCGTGATCAAGACAGGGTCTTGCGAGGTCAGGCAGGCAGGATGAACGGGGGGTGTGCACCGTTGAGGAAGTAGTCCCCGACATCGCGGAGTCGGTCGGCCACGGGCTCGTACAGGGTGTGGGTCCTGGCATTGCGCCAGAAGCGGTCGAAGCCCAGCCGCGAGGACGTGGAGCGGGCGCCGATGACGTCCAGTGCGCGGGCAGTGCATTCCTGCACGGCCCTGGAGGCGGCCGCTTCGGCCATCGCCACGAGGACCGATATCTCCGCGTACTCGTCGTACGTGAGGTCTTCGCCGTGCGCCAGCCCGCCCTGCAGGGCATCCAGCGCTTGATCGGTGAGCGCGGAGGCGGAGCGGGTGAGGACGGTGAGCTCCCCGTACGTCGTCAGCACCTGCGGGTCCTGCGGAGAGCCGGCCGGCCACGCCGGGTCCCAGGGGGAGTGGCCCGCCCGGCTGTACTCACGGGCTTCGGCGAGCACTCCCTCGGCCATTCCGAGACGGAGCTGGACGGACACGAGCCGCCCGACCGGCGACGCCAGGGAGGCTACGGGCGACAGGGCGTCCTCGTCCGCGGACAGGGAGCCGAGCACGTCGTCGGTGCTGACCGGCACGCCGTCGAACTCCACGCTGCCGCCGGCCGCGAGCCGTTGGCCGAAGGGGTCGGCGTCACCGTCGATCACCACGCCGTGCCGGGCCGGATCGACGACCACGGCGAGCGGTTCGCCGGTGTCGGTCCGCACGGCCCGTACGACGAGCCGGTCGGCGACCAGGACCCCGGTGACGTAACTCTGCCGACCGTCCAGCAGATAGCCACCGGCGGTCCTGTTCAGTGCGAGAGGTGGTTCCTGACGGGCGAAGCCACCGCCCCAGCACCACTGCTCGGCCGCGGACCGCCGCCCGACCTGCTCGGCGAGAGCGGGCTCGGTGAAGAACCGGGCGCTCCACGACATGAAGTAGTGACAGCCGAGGAGCTGGCCGATGGCGCCGTCGGCCGCGGCGATCTCCCGGACGACGGCGTAGGCCGTGGGCCAGCTCTCGCCTGCGCCCCCGAACTCGGCCGGTATCAGCAACGTCAGCAGGCCCGCCTCGCGCAGCCGGGACACCTCGTCGAACGGGACCTTGCCCGCCTGCTCCCGGACCACCGCGTCCGTGGCCAGGTCGTCCGCCGTCTCGCGGGCCACGTGCAGCCAGCGCGCACGGCCCGTCGCGGTGCGGTCGGACTCCGGCGCGGGGCTGGACTGCGCGGGGGCAAAGCCCATGGGACTGGTCTCCTCAAGGCCGGCCGCAGGAAGCGGCGTCGGGGCTCGCTTGCTGGTCGGGGACGTACTTGTAGCCCACGCGTCGTACGGTGACGATCCGGTGCTGGTGAGCCTTGCCCAGCTTGCGGCGCAGGCGCGCGATGTGGACGTCCACGGTGCGGCCGTCGCCGACGTGGTCGTAGCCCCATACGTTGGCCACCAGCTGCTCGCGCGAGTGCACCTGGTGGGGGCGCAGAACGAGATGGGCCAGCAGCTCGAACTCGAGGTAGGTGAGGTCGAGTTCGCGCCCGTCCGCCTGCGCGACATGCCGTGCGGTGTCGACGTGGATGCTGTCGCCGCTCGCCGGGAGCGCGGGCGGCGAGTCGTCGTAGGTGACCGGCCGGAGCTCCGGCCGTACGCCGTCCTTGACGAAGAGTTCGGCCGGGTCGGTGCCCTCGGGGACGAACAGGAGGTAGCCGACGAGCGGGGCCGCATCGCGATCCCCGGTGCCGCTCTGAGGGGTGGCGCCCACCAGGCGAAGATGGCGCACGTCGGAGAGCGGCGAATGCGGGGGAGCGGGCTGAGCCGGAAGTGCCGTGGTCATGGCGGTCGTCCTTCAGAAGGATGTCGGGCTGTCGGGAGCGGTGGGTGAGTTCACCTGAAGGATGCGGAGCGGCACGCGCGATGGGTGCGAGTCGCGAGCCCTAGACGCGACAGCAGGCGGCGCTGACGACGTGACCAAAGTCGACATGCCGACGACGAACGAGTCGTTGCTGCGTGGGGCACATGTGCATCATCCTGCGCATCCCAGCAGGGCGCCGTCAATACTTCCCTAGTAAATCGATAGGAAATATAGGGAACGATCGACTGGGTGGCCGGTATTCGTTGCCGTGGGCGGTCGGCCCGCGTGCCGGAGCCGGTCCGGCATGCGGGCGTTGGTTGACGACGAGCGAGATGTATTGCTCAATTGGCCGCATGAACGCCCAGCAGCGCTTGGTCTGGCGTGACCACATCGACTTCGGTCGGGTGTGGTCCGCGGCGTGTCGCGCCTGACTCGGGCGGTGGGCCGCCCTTCGGCCTTCCCTCCTCGGTGACCCCGTCGAACCCGTCGCGGACCGGGTTCTCCTTTCGGGGCATCGGCCCTCGGGTCGTGTCCCCGGTCGTGGTGTAGCCGATCACGGTCCGTCGCTTCCGCTTTGGAGCCGTCCGGTACGTGCCGCA
>NZ_JAPWHT010000666.1:0-3941 GCF_027270795.1 Streptomyces sp. ActVer | reverse complement strand
GGCGGGCCCAGCAGCAGCACCGCGGGCGCGGCCACCAGCGGCACCGGCAGTAGCAGCCGCGCGCCGTCCGGGCCCAGCCGATGCGGCCATCCCCGTACACCCGTCGCCAGATCCCCGCGGATGTCCGGCAGTACGTCTCCCAGATGGGCGCCAACCCCCAGGAGGGCACCGGCGGTGACGACCCACCAGGCCGGCCACGGCTGTCCCGGCAGACCCAGCGCCACGAACGCCGGAAGCGCGGCGAAGCCCACCGCGTAAGGCACCCAGGACCATGCCGTCGCCTTGAGCCGCAGGTCGTACGCCCACGCCACCGCTACTCCGGCCAGGTGAACGGCGCCCGCCCACAGGCCACAGGCGAGCGAGAGCGGCACGCACAGCGCCAGCGCGGCATACGCGGCCACCCACACCTCCGTCACACCGACCGCTCCGTCGGCTACGGGCTTGCCACGGCGTCCGGCGGCGATGTCCCGGCGCGCGTCGAACGCGTCGTTGCACCAGCCGACGGACAGCTGCCCGGTCAGCACGGCGGCGGCGGTCAGGGCGCAACGCGCGGCACTCTGGCCGGCTGTGACGGCCAGAGCGGCCATCAGGACGGTGACCGCCACGACAGGCCCGGGGTGGCACGATCCGGCCAGGCCAACCGCCCGGCCGGCCCAACTCGCGGCCGGGCCGCCGGTTGTCGACTGCTCAGGAGTGCCCACCCGGCCGATCGTAGGTGCCCCGGCCCCACCCGGCCGGAGCACACACCCCTCAGGAGGAACGGCCGGACGGGCGATTCATGGTGTCGAAGTCCCCGTCCGGGGAACACGTCGTAAGCAACTCACCCGAGTTGGTAACCGGACGGGAACCACATGACGCGGATCGCCGCCGTTCACGGTGTCCTCGCACCGCACCGTCGGACCCAGTCCGAGATCACCGACATGGTGGCTCGCACCTGCCTGCCGGAGGGCACCGACCGCCGGGTCCTGGACCGGCTGCACCGCAGCGCGAAGGTCCGCTCGCGACACATGACGCTGCCGCTCGAACGGTACGGGGAACTGGACGGATTCGGCGCCGCCAACGACGTCTTCATCGCCGCTGCCACCGACCTGGGCACCAAGGCCGTCCGGGACGCACTGGACATGGCCGGTCTGTCCGCAGCCGACGTGGACCTGCTGATCTTCACCTCCGTCACCGGCATCGCGACCCCCTCCATCGACGCACGGCTGGCCGGCCGCCTCGGACTGCGGCCGGACGTCAAACGGCTGCCCCTGTTCGGCCTGGGCTGTGCCGGCGGCGCCGCCGGCCTGGCCCGCATGCACGACTACCTGCTGGGCCGGCCCGACCACGTCGCGGTGCTGCTGTCGGTCGAACTGTGCTCGCTCACCTTCCAGCGCAACGACGCCTCCATGACCAACCTGGTCGCCACCGCACTGTTCGGCGACGGCGCCGCCGCGGTCGTCGCCTGCGGCGCAGGCCGCCCGGGCCGCCGGGACGAGAGCGCCGGCCCGACGATCGTGGACACCCGCAGCCACCTGTATCCGGACACCGGGCGCGTCATGGGCTGGGACATCAAGGACTCCGGCTTCAAGGTCGTCCTCGACCCCCAGGTCCCCGATGTGGTGCGCCGGTACCTCGCCGATGACGTCGAGGGGTTCCTCGGCGACCACGGGATCAAGCCGAAGGACGTGACCGCCTGGGTGTGCCACCCGGGAGGCCCCAAGGTCCTTGAGGCCGTCACCGAGGCCCTCGACCTGCCCGAGGAGGCGCTCGATGTGACCTGGCGTCACCTGGCCGACGTGGGCAACCTGTCCTCGTCGTCGGTGCTCCACGTACTGCGCGACACCCTGGCCGAACGCCGCCCGCCGCCGGGCACGCCGGGTGTACTGCTGGCCATGGGGCCCGGCTTCGCCTGCGAACTCGTCCTGCTGCGCTGGTAGTTCGAACCATCGAAGGACACTGGACACATGATCTGGTACGGACTGCTGGTGGCGGCCGTCGCCGGCGAGCGCGTCGCCGAACTCGTCGTCGCCCGCCGCAACGAGCGGTGGAGCACCGCCCGCGGCGCGACCGTGACCGGGCAGGGCCACTACCCGGCGATGGTCGCCCTCCACACCGGCCTGCTGATCGCCTGCCCGGCCGAAGTGTGGCTGGCAGACCGCCCCTTCGTACCCGCCCTGGCCTGGCCGATGCTGGCCGTGCTGGCGGCCTCCCAGGCACTGCGGTGGTGGTGCATCCACACCCTGGGACCCCGGTGGAACACCCAGGTGATCGTCGTACCCGGCCTGCCGCTGGTGACCGGCGGCCCCTACCGCTGGCGGTGGCTGCGGCACCCGAACTACGTGGCCGTCGTCGCGGAGGGCGTGGCGCTGCCCCTGGTCCACACCGCGTGGGTCACGGCAGCCGCGTTCACGGTGCTCAATGCCGCCCTGCTCACCGTACGCATCCGCTGCGAGAACAGGGCGCTCGCCGCCGCGACTGCCTCGACCACGACCGTTCCGGCGTGATCGACGTACTGGTGGCCGGCGGCGGACCGGCCGGCCTGGCGGCCGCCATCCACGCCGCGCTCGCCGGACTGGAGGCCGTCGTCGTCGAGCCCCGGACCTCGCCCGTGGACAAGGCCTGCGGAGAAGGCGTCATGCCCGGCGGAGTCGCCGCGCTGCACGCACTGGGCGTCGAGGCCGGTGGCCGCGAACTGCGTGGCATCCGCTACGTGGACGGCGCCACCCGCGCCGAAGCGCCCTTCCGCGATCGCAGCGGGCTGGGGATCCGCCGTACAACGCTGCACTCCGCACTGCACCAGCGCGCGCTCGACCTCGGCGTGCGCATACTGCCGGGCAAGATCGGCGAGGTGCACCAGAGCGCGGACACGGTCACCGCCGCCGGGACCACGGCACGTTGGCTGATCGCCGCCGACGGCCTGCACTCCCCGGTACGCCGCGGCCTGGGGCTGGAACTGCCGAACCGCCCCCAAGGCCGCTACGGACTGCGCCGGCACTACCGCGTCGAACCGTGGACGGACTTCGTGGAGGTCCACTGGTCCGGACACAGCGAGGCCTATGTGACACCGGTCGGCGACGACCTGGTGGGCGTCGCGATCCTCAGCCGCAGCCGTCGCGGGTACGACGAGCACCTGACTGCCTTCCCCGCTCTCACCGCGTCGCTGCGCGGAACGGCCGCGACAGCGGTACGCGGCGCCGGACCACTGCGGCAGCGGGTGCGGCGCAGAACCGCCGGCCGGGTTCTGCTCGTCGGCGACGCCGCGGGCTACCTGGACGCCCTCACCGGCGAGGGCATCGCCCTCGCGCTGGCGACGGCCGGTGCCGCCGTGCGCTGTCTGGCCGCCGGGCGACCGGACGCGTACGAACGCGCCTGGACCCGGCTGACCCGCCGCCACCGACTGCTGACCGGAGCCCTGCTGGCAGCCGGCCGCCGTCCCGGCACCGCCCGCCTCATCGTCCCCGCAGCGTCTCGGATGCCCCCGGTGTTCTCAGCCGCGGTCCACGCACTGCAGTAACGGTGGGCCGGCCCCGGAGACCGCCTGTAGTCCCGTGCCGAGCAAAGGCCCTCCCCTGCGTCAGCGGGAGGTGAGCGGGGTCTCCGACTCGACGCGGGTGAGCTTTTCGGGGTTGCGGACGTAGTAGAGGGCGGTGACGCGGGCGTTCTCCACCGTGAAGGCCAGCACGCCGTCGATCACGCCGTCCACGCGCAGGATGAGGCCGGGGTTGCCGTTGACCGCCGTGGGCTCGCTGCTGAAGGTCCCGCCTGCCTTGTCGACGCTGCCGGCCATGTAGCGGAGCACCTTGTCGGCGCCGACGACCGGCCGCAGGGCCGCCAGCCTGAGGCAGCCGCCGTCGCTGACGAAGACGACGTCCGGGGCGAGTACGTCGAGCAGCCCCTGCAGATCCCCGGTTTCGAGCGCGCGCTGGAACGAGTTCGACGCCGCCCGGGCCTCTTCCGAG